>JACQYJ010000038.1 GCA_016208525.1 Deltaproteobacteria bacterium
TTTTGTCTCCTTGATGATCTTGATTATCTCCTTGGCCTTCTCTGTCGGGATCCCATTTTTAAGCTTTATCACCTGCCTGACCATACTCCCTGAAGCAGCCTCTGCCTTGCCGTAATCAAGGGACTTTATGGAGATCCCGCGCTTTATAAACTTTGACTGGAGTATGTCGATGATCGCCTTCAGCTTGTAATCGTCATCAGCGAGCACGGTTATCCCTTCCTTCTCCTTCTCCTTTTCAAGGCTAATCTCGCTCTTAGTGCCTTTAAAGTCATATCTTTGGTCAATCTCCTTCCTCGCCTGATTGACTGCGTTGTCAACCTCCTGCATATTAATCTCTGAAACTATGTCTAATGACGGCATTCATACCTCCTAAAATATTTATTTGGTAGGGGCGGCCCTCTGTGGCCGCCCTGGGCAACCACAAGGGGTTGCCCCTACATTATATTATTTCGAGCCTGTCAGCGGCGGCTTTATAATCTCAACGTCCACCGTCGGTGTGTAGGTAAACATAGTGTCTGGAAGGTTTCCTGTCTTCTTCTTTGCCTTCACCTTCCCATCAAGGGTCTCAAGTATCTCGATGTCGGTAAACTCTATTTTGGTTGTATTCCCGTACGCATCCCGAACTGTAGACGCAATTACAGGGAATGCAGAGGATTGGTTTGTTGTAATGTCCCGCGGGATGACAAGCAGGATGTCATGGATACCGGCAACCGGACTCTTTGGCACAAGCTCAATGATGTAATTCCCCTGTGCATCCCGCGCCAATGGCGTCCCTCACTTGACATTAAAGTCCCTGCCCAGATCTCCGATATCCGCAAGCTCATAGATATAAACCTGTTTATTCTCAGGAAGGTATATCCAGAGGGTCTTCCCGTCTGATGTAATTTCCTGTCCCGCAGGGTTCGTATATTGCCACTTGAACTTATTCGGTTTTTTATAAAACAGCTTACCGAGGCTTTCCTGAACCCTGTTTAAGGTCTTTAATGTTGCCTTCTGCCTAAAGTCGCCCTTAAAGGCAGCTATGTTTTTATAGTTGCCTTCAATCTTTGTAACGACATCATCAAGTGCAAGCGCCCAACTATGGGATGCGGAAAAGAGAAGCAGGATTGTCAAAGCAAACGATCTTAAGCGATTTGAATCCATATTACACCTTCCTGAGAACTTCCCTCGGCCTGCCTGTGCCGTCAGAATGGGCAAGAAGACCTTCTTCTTCCATCTTTTCAACTATCCTGGCTGCCCTGTTGTACCCTATCTTGAATTTACGCTGGATCTTCGAGATGGACGCCTCTCCTGCTTCTATGACATAGCTTACTGCCTCATCATACTTCTCATCCAGGTCCTCCATCTTTTCCTCTGAGGAGCCGTCCTCTTCCTTTACCTTCAGTATCTCTTCATCATAAGCCGGGGTTCCCTGCTTCTTGAGAAAGTTGACCACATCCCTGATCTCTCTGTCGGAGACATACGCCCCGTGTATCCTGCACAACTTCGAGGTCCCCGGAGGCAAAAACAGCATGTCGCCGCTGCCGAGAAGGGTTTCAGCCCCGTTGGTATCGAGGATAGTCCTTGAGTCGACCTTTGATGAGACCTGGAAAGATATCCTTGTGGGGAAGTTGGCCTTAATGACGCCAGTAAGGACATCCACAGAAGGCCTTTGTGTGGCTATGAGAAGGTGGATGCCGGAAGCCCTCGCCATCTGGGCCAGCCGGGCAATAGATTCTTCAACCTCTTTTTTTGCAACCACCATAAGGTCGGCAAGCTCGTCAATGATGACAACTATATATGGCAGCCTTTCATGGTATTTTACCCTCTCTCCGTCTATTGTGGGGGTTATCTGCTTCCTCGCCTCATTTTCTATCTTCTTGTTGTAGCTGTCAATGTTCCGTACGCCAAGCTCCGCAAGGAGGGAGTATCTCCTTTCCATCTCCTTAACCGCCCATTTCAGCGCAACAGACGCCTTTTTAGGATCCGTGACAACCGGAAGCAACAGGTGAGGTATTCCATCATAAACGGAAAGCTCAATCATCTTGGGGTCCACCATAAGGAACCTTACCTCATCAGGTGTGGCCTTGAAGAGGATGCTCATGATCATGGAGTTGACTGACACGCTCTTCCCGGCCCCTGTGGCGCCTGCAACCAGCAGATGGGGCATCCTGGCGAGGTCGCTTACCAAAGAGTTCCCCCCTATGTCCTTGCCGAGGGCGAGGGTCAACCTGGAACCGGTGTTCTGGAATTCTTTGCATTCGAGTATCTCCCGAAGAAAAACGGCCTCCCTGTTGGCGTTCGGGATCTCTATCCCGACTGCCGCCTTCCCGGGAATCGGGGCAACTATCCTGATGCTAATTGCCCTAAGGGCCATGGCAAGGTCATCGGCCAGAGATGCAATGCGGCTTATCTTCACCCCGGGGGCCGGCTCGAACTCAAACATTGTTATGACAGGGCCGGGCCTTACTTCCGAGACCCGTCCCTCAATCCCATAATCGAGGAGCTTCTTTTCGAGTATTCTCGAATTCATTATCATGACATCTTTATCAACCTTGTGAGCGCCCTTTACCGGCTCATCCAGGATCGAAAGGGGCGGGAGCCTGAAACCGAGTCCTGCCATGGGCAGTTCCTCCTGCACCGCTTTATCCAAAACCTTTTTTTTCCCTTTTTCAGCCTTCTCCTCTACAACTTTGGGCGGCGTCTTGTGTGCCTCCTCAAACCTCTCCTTCTCTGCGGCGGCCTCTGCAAGCCTCTTTCTTCTCTCCTTCTGAATCATCCAGATATTGTTAAGGCCTGTGAATATCTTGTCAGGGATGGTAAGGGTGCCCTCTACAATAGATTTAAATGAGAGATGGGCAGCCACCATCGCAGTTACGACAAAAAAGGTCAGTATCATCAAAAACCCGCCAATGGGGCTCATGTACCTTAGAACCAACTGGGCAACGACATCTCCGGCGATTCCGCCCGCAGTGATCATGGTCCCATTTATGCCGCCGGCCGGAATCGTTGCGCCATTCAGCCTGAAAGAGTTGAACCATACGGCCATAAGTGAAGAAAATGATAGTATGAACCCGAACCATGAGATCATCCTGCCTGATGCCAGGTGAAAATCCTCATTCCATATCAGGTTATAGGCATAGACAAACATTATCGGAGGGAATATGAGGGTTCCGAGTCCGAATCCCTGGAACATGCCGTCTGCCAGATATGCCCCAAACCTTCCTCCAAAGTTGCCGACCACCCCGGCAGATACGCTGTTAAGGGACGGATCTGACGCATTATAGGAGGCCAGAGAAATCGCGAGATAGGTGGAGATGAAGAGCAGGGAAACGCCGGCTACTTCTTTCCAAAGCCTCTCTTTTGATATATTGAATGCCATAAAGTTTAGGTTTAAGCGCATGGGAGTTATATAAAAAGGCTCTAAATTATAAAAAATAGGGTAGGGGTTGTCAACCGGTCTTTATCCCCTTCTCGCAACCTCTAAAAAGGCGCATTTCAGGTACTCCGTCTCCTTCATGGGAAGAAGCACAGGGTGGTCCCTCCCCTGGGAGCGGAATTCCAGAAGCCTTGCAGTCTTACCTGCATCCCTGGAGGCCTTTACCATGATGTCTGTAAATAGTTCCCTGTCCAGATGGTGGGAGCATGAAGATGTAACAAGGACACCGCCGTCTGTAAGGAGCTTCATGGCGGTCATGTTTATCTCGTGGTATCCTCGCACGGCATCGGCAAGCTCTTTTTTGCTCTTTACAAATGCTGGCGGGTCAAGGACAATGACATCAAACCTCTCACCCTTTTTTTCCATCCCCCTTAAAAGGTCGAAAACGTCTGCCTTTTTAAATGTGCAAATTTCGGAATAGCCGTTGAGTCTTGCATTTTCTGCGGCAATATCAACCGCCCCCTGGGATGCATCAACACCCAGAACCTCACTTGCTCCTCCCTGGGCCGCATAAACAGACCAGCCCCCGGAATAGCAGAAGCAGTCCAGCGCCCTCTTTCCGTTTATATACTCCCTGAGCCTCTCCCTGTTCTCCCTCTGGTCCAGGAAGAACCCGGTCTTTTGACCTTCCAGAAGGTCTACATACACCTTTTTTCTCCTCAAGTCCCTCCAGCCTTCTTATGGCCGTGTCGTTCCTCTCCACGATTATGCGGGGACCAAGCAGCTCCTCGATGATATCGCATATCGTATCCTTCCACACATCCATGCCGAGGGTCAGGGTCTGGATCGATATCGCGTCAGCGTAACGGTCAACTACAAGGCCCGGGAGAAAATCCCCCTCGCTGTGAACAAGCCTCACCGCCTTGAGGCCGGGGAGCAACCTTTCCCGCCTGTCTATGGCCTCCTTTATCCTCTTGAGAAAGAACCCCCTGTCAACAGTCTTTTCCCTGCAAGTCAGCATCCTCACAGATATCAGTGAGTGGCGGTTTATATAACCCCTTCCTACAAAACCTCCCCGGCTGTCTCTTATGTCAACTATCTCTCCGTCGGTGGAAACGCCCTTGAACTCAGTTATCTCATTGCTGAATATCCATTGATGGCCGATCCGGATCCTTCTGTCACAATCTTTTTTTAGAGTTATCTCAGGCATATGTTTGACGTTCTCGTAAAAAATCTTTTTTTGCTCGCAAAGGCGCAAAGGCGCGAAGAAAAGCTTTTTAATTCCAATATGTTTTTCTCGGCGTCTCCGCGTCTCTGCGGTTAATTTTTATGTTTTACGAATGAATCATTCTTTAAGGGCCACCCAGGAGCATGAATGCCACGCCGAGGATGATCATCACTGGGGCGATATTTGAAGACGGCACCTTTGGTCCGACGTAGAACTGCTGGGGATCGGAAAACCTTCCTTCAGAGCCTTCCTCATCGGCGGCGCTGACCCTGACAAAATAATCCCCCTCCTCCAGTGTCCCCACCGTTACCCTTGGACCTTCAACATTCATGAGGTCCACTGATATCTCTGAGAAATCCTTGTCTCTTGATATCTGCAGATGGTATTTTTCTTCATCGCTCCGTCTCTTCCATCTGACCGTTGTGCTTGTCTTTGTAGAGGCCGGTGAACCAACAGACGGAGGCGCCGGCAGAGGCTTGACCTCAAACGTCCTGATATCTGAAAAGCCGCCTTCAATGCCTTCCTTGTCAAGAGAGGAAACCCTCCAGTAGAACTTTCCTTTTTCTAATTTGTCGATTATTTTTGTTTCGGAATTATAGCTTTTTTCGTCAAGGACTAGCTTGTTGAAATCCGGTGTGTCGGAGATCTGGATATGATAAAGCAGCTCTTTTTGCGAAGACGACCATGAAAGCTCAATGGTCCCGTTAGTTAAACGGATCCCCTCTGGAGGAGAAAGGAGTTGGGGAGGAGAGGCAGGCGGCATCTGCGCAGCAAGGTAGCGAATGCCAACTCCATTTATGGCGGCATCAAAAGGTTCGACCTTGTTGATCATTATATTGCTTCCCACAGGGCCGCCGGATAGCTCTATAAGCTTGTCTCCGACCTTCAATACAAGAGAAGAGGAGGGGCCTATCCATAAGAGGACCCCGTCAGTAATGGCATCTGCTTCTTTAAGGGGCTGCCAGTCTTCCACCCCTTTCATAATAAGGGTCGAACCTGTGACCGATTCTATCGTTCCTTCTGCCAAAGAGAGAGTGGGCAGGACAAAAAGCAGACCTGTTATTAATAATAAGGCCTTTATCAATATCCCGTGCAAACAGCTATTGGTCAATGTTCATTATCCATTTTTAATAAAGTCGCAAAACTCTTTTTCTCACCGTCGGCGCAGAGACACAGAGAAGACCTAAACATCTATTATCCACAGATTTCACAGATTAACGCAGATTAAATATTTTAAATCTGTGAAATCTGCGTAATCTGCGGATTTATTGTCTTTCTTCTTTTCTCCGCGACTCCGCGTCTCTGCGGTTAATTTTTACTTTTTACGAATGAATCATTTTCAACCTGGCCTTAATATCCTCTGGAATCCTCACAGGCCGTCCTTCCTTATTGACAGAGGCAAGGGTCACAATGCCCCGAACCAGCTCTTTTTCAGAACCTTCTCTCCTGATTGTGTGGCTGAAGGTTATCTTTACCCCTGAAATATCTGTTAACTGTGTATCAAGAAGGAGAAGGTCGTTGTGCCTACCGGGGGAGAGATACTCTATTTCTGCCTTGGCCACAACAAAGACGATACCCTTATCATCATGGCAGTCTGTCAAAGAGATGCCCCTGTCTCTCAGGAACTCAGTCCTTCCCCTTTCGAAGTATCTGAGGTAGTTGGCGTAATAAACAACTCCGCCGCAATCAGTATCCTCATAATAAATCCTTATTGGGAGCATGGTTTATAAAGATAGCAAAAGTGTGAAGTTGTTACAAGGAAAATCAGACTCTCAGGTTCGGGTCCATGGCATCTCTCAGGTGGTCTCCCAGGATATTGAAGGAGACCGTTGTTACGGCTATAGCAAGGCCGGGGGCTATGACCATCCAGGGGGCGGAAAGGATGTACCCCCTTCCGCTGCTTATCATTGACCCCCATGTGGGCATCGGCGGCTGAGCGCCGAGTCCGAGAAAGGAGAGGGATGCCTCTGCAAGGATAAAACCGCCTATTCGAAGAGAAGCTGCCACGACTGCAATCGGTATTGCATTGGGGAGTATATGCCATAAAGCGACCCTGCAACCGGAGCA
>JACQYJ010000213.1 GCA_016208525.1 Deltaproteobacteria bacterium
AGTGCACAGAGAAAAGATTTAAAACAGGGGTTTTCCTTTTGTATTAAAGGGTTTCTTCTGTGTGCTCTGTGGTTCGATTGCAGGATTTAGGTTATAATTGAGAAGCCCGCAAAAAACAGAGTTGACATATTTACACTGCGCCTACTTATTTTTTTGCTGCCTTTGTCCCTTTTAGGCAAAAACAAGGGTCTTAGGGTATCATCTACATAATATATACATAATATCTTGACATCAATATTTGAAGTAGATATAGTAGCGCCGGTTATTATTTAAAAATAAGGGTTAAACCACAAAAAAAGGGGGTGAAAAAATGAAGAAGTTAGTTGTTGCAGTAAGTGTATTATCTTTGTTTGGCGCAACATCCGCCATGGCAAAGACCGGGGCAGAAATATGGAAGGCAACATGCACTGCATGCCACGGCGCCAATGGTGAGGGTAAGAAGTCCCTTGGGCCTGCTCAGAAAGGTAACAAGTTCATTATTGACAGCGCCGACGCTGATATCGCTGCCGTCATAAAGGAAGGAAGGGCTGGGGCAGCCAAGAAGTACAAGGAATTTCCTTCTCCAATGCCTGCTCAGAAGGCCTTGACAGATGCTGAAATAGCCGATCTCGTGAAGTATCTGAAGGAAGATATTCAGAAGTAGTTATTGATTTATAGGGGCAGGAAAACCTGCCCCTATAAATATATCATGTAATCCATATCAGGGAAGATATTATCTCTCCACTCGAGTTCCTTTAAATAAACCTCATCAATCCTGTTCTCCATTATCTCTTCATAGAGCTTGTTAAATCCGTGAATATGGCCCTTTGTCCTCTTCACAGCATATTCCACCATGGTCCCTGTCTTCATAATAAAGGCCCAGTCGCTGGACTGCATAAGCAGAAGTTCCCTCGCTGCCTGGTTTAATGCCCTTTTTAAAATCCCTTCCGCATTCGGGAACCTCCCTGCCAGCTCCGTCATCCTCTCCGCAGCCTTATGGAGGTGTCTGTAAATCCAGTCGTTAGAGCCTTCCAGCCATACCTCAGAGTAACCCTTGTGTCCCCAGCTTGAAAGGGAGGGAGTTGCTACCTGATTCACAGGATAAATCTCCAGATACTCTGAAGGGGTTATCATCTTTATCGTGTCCTGGTCGTAATATATCTTCCTTGCCAGATAGTTTATAAAATCCGGCCCCTCATACCACCAGTGACCAAAAAGCTCGGCGTCGTACGGCGAGACGATTATAGGCCTCCTTCCACCCATTGCGTCATACAGATACTCAACCTGCTTCTCCCTGTTGAACAAGAAGTTCCCTGCGTGTTCTGCGGCCTTTTCCAAAGCCTTCAGATGATCATAAGGCTCCTTGTGGCCAAAACCGCTTCCTGTTATACGGTAATATTTTACCCCTGTATGAATCCTTATACCGTTGCTGTGGATATAAGGGGCTATATAATCCATGTCAAGGTCAAATCCTATGTCCCTGTAAAACTCCCTGTAGCAGTAGTCACCTGGGTACCCTTCCTCTGAGCTCCATACCTGCTTTGACGACTCCTGATCTCTTCCGAAGGCGGCAACTCCGGACTTGCAGTATATTGGGGCAAATGCCCCGTATTTCGGCCTCGGGACCGCATAGAGCAGCCCGTGGGTGTCTGTGAAAAAATATCTTATCCCTGACTCTTTAAGATATTCGTCTACGCCGGGATAGTAGCCGCACTCGGGGAGCCAGAACCCTCCGGGGGCCCTGCCAAAGTTTCTTTTATAATCTTCAACAGCGATGAGGATCTGGGCCCTCGCAGCCTTGGGGGCCGTCTCCATCAAAGGAAGAAAACCGTGGGTAGCGCCACAGGTTATTATCTCCAGCTTGCCTATATCCTGAAAACCCCTGAACGCCCTTATGAGGTTCATGCTGTATTTGTCAACAAATGTATGACGGGCTGAAAGAAACTTATCCCTGTACATAAAGGCGGTACGGTTAAAGTCAGGATGATGCCTGGTCCTTCTTACCTCCTTCTCGCTTAGTTCAATCAAATTTTCTATATGCCTGGCATATCTTTGCTGAAGCAATGGATCAACGAGCATCGCTATTAGAGTGGGAGTTAAAGACATCGTAATCCTGAAGTCTACACCGTCCCTCACCAGGCCCTCATATACGTCGATAAGAGGTATATAGGTCTCTGTAATCGCCTCGTAAAGCCAGTTCTCTTCTAAAAAGGTATCGTATTCAGGATGTCTCACGAAAGGGAGATGGGCGTGAAGCACTAACGCCAGATAACCTATTTCCACAGATTGTTGCTCCTTTTAAATCTCTCTTGGGATTTTTATTTGGAAGGCAGATGCTGTTGTTAATGGTTGTGGGATGATTTTTTGGGATCAAGGCCCCTCACACCACCAGATGATATCTCTTTCTCAAGACGTTTTTTCAGCGCCTCGGCCAGTTCTGCTGAGGATCCGGCGTATCCAACTCCTCCGTACCCGGCGTAAATCTTCTTATACTCTTCCTCAGTACTCATCCATTCCTCATCTGAAACCTCTGAAAAAGCGCCTCTCGGCGAGGTTATCTTATTTGAACGGGACAGAACAAAGATCCCTCCGTCAGGGATCCTGTATCCTATATCTATACAAAAGGTCATGTTAGGCCTCCCAAGGTTCACATACCAGTTGCCAAGCACATTCGGGATCTCTATATCAAAACAGGAATGGGCATTAGTTCCATCAAACTCAACGCTGGTTATGTCATATACCCTGAGTATCAGCCTTGACTGGTCAAACGCCGACTTCAGGTTCCTCCTGGCCTCGTCAATCCTGCTGCTGTTTATCTCCCAGTATACATAAGCCCAGTGCGGGTCTCTCGCCATAAGGACTATCCTGTTATCGCCATACCCGGCGGGCAGCTCTTTATCAGTGATAAAGGCCCTTTCCTCAGCCCCAAGATAGAACTTAGTGTCCTCCACTTTTTCCTGCCATGTCTCCGCCTTCCCTGCTGCGGCAGGAAGCACAACAAGGGCTTCCTTTTTAATCTTTTGCCTGGCAGGGAGTTCCGCTTTTTTGGCTGTCAGGGCCTTGCTTGCCGCCTGCCGTTTTGTGCTTACCAACTGCCTGCCGCCGGCCTTTTTTAATGATCCGGCGTTCTTCTCTTTAAAGAGCGCCGCAAGGGATGAAACGAGATCATCCTTATTCATCTTGCTCCTTCCGGCAAGCCCGGCCTTGCGGGCTATTTCCATAAGTTCCTGCTTTGTCTTTTTACCTAATTCACTCTTTTTCATATTGGCCTCACTTGTTAACAGCAAACCCTTTGAAAATGAATATAGCACCTCTTCTTCTTTTGTCAAATCCAATAGTTGATTAAGTCGTAAAAACTCAAAATTAATAGAGAGACGCGGAGACGCTGAGTTAAACATCTTGAAATTATTGATTCTTTTCTCTGTGCCTCTGCGCCTCCGCGGTGGGAATTAAGAGTTTTTACGATTTTATCAATAATTGACGAAGTCGTAAAAAGTCACAGATCACCCTTCGACAAGCTCAGGGCGAACGGTGGTCAGGTTGGA
>JACQYJ010000203.1 GCA_016208525.1 Deltaproteobacteria bacterium
ACAAGAACATGATATTGATATCCGCTACACCAATGTGGTGAAGACTTTTGTAAAAAGTATTGCTTGATTTTCTTTGCGTTCTTTGCGGCTTTGCGTGAGACAGACCTGAGTAGTTACAAATTGAATTGCTTTGTATAGAGTCCCACTCAGCCCGCCGTAAAGCAAAGGAGCTTTTGGAAGAGGCCAAACGGAAGGTTGAGGAGATGATTGAAAAAGGGAGGAGAACAGAATGAGCGCAATGACAAAGGGCATAAGCCCGTTTTATCCGGGACAGCCTGTTCCTGTGGACTTCTTTGTCGGCCGTCAAAAGGAGATTGAAAAGATTGCAAGGGCCGTTAGACAGGTCGAATTAGGGAAGCCTCAAGCGATATTTCTTACTGGCGAATATGGCATCGGAAAGAGTTCTCTGTCAGGGTTCATGAGGTTTTACTCAGAGAAGGAAAACCATCTTTTTGGAATACACGTTTTTTTGGGTGGCGCCACGACTATAGAGGATATAGCAATTAAAACAGTGGAGGCAGTCCTTAAATCTCCTGCATACGAACCAACTGTAATGGAGAAGGTTCGCAATGCCTTCTCAAAATACATTGGCAAACAGGAGCTTTTCGGAGTACAGCTCAACTTGGATGCTATAAAGGCCGACAGCCCCAATATTTCACATGGATATATCCCCTTCTTGAGGCAGTTGCTCGAACGTATTAAGGATGAAGGAATAAAGGGTTTGATGTTGATCTTTGATGAAGTAAATGGGATTACTTCAAACCCGAAGTTTGCCCACTTCATAAAGGGGCTGGTTGACGAAAATGCCCTGAGCGCCAATCCATTGCCCTTGATGCTTATACTAAGCGGAGTTGAGGAGCGCAGACGCGAGATGATTCTACACCATCAGCCGGTGGAGCGGATATTTGATATAGTCGAAATAAATCCTATGAACGAAGTAGAGATGAAGGCCTTTTTTAATAAAGCATTCCAGTCTCAAAACATCCTTGTAAATGATGATGCTATGTCGCTTTTGTGCCATTACTCCGCCGGGTTCCCGAAGATTATGCACATCGTCGGAGATGCCACGTTCTGGGCCGACCAGGATGGGGTTATAGACAAGGATGATGCTTTAAAAGGAATATTTCTTGCGGCTGAAGATATAGGAAGAAAATTTGTGGATCAGCAGGTTCTTAAAGCTTTGCGAAGCAAGGATTATCACTCTATTATGGAAAAAATGGGGAAGCTCCCTTTTGATCTATCGTTTAAAAAAACGGACCTTGAAAAAGGATTGTCTGAATCTGAAAAAAAGAAGTGTAATAACTTTCTGCAGAGGATGAAAAAGTTAAGAGTTTTAAGCTCCGGCGATGTCCAGGGCGAATACATATTTAACAGCCGGTTGGTTAGATTATATATTTTGTTGAATGCAATAAATATCCACTCGTAAAAAGTCAAAAATGCAGAAAATCACCTTTGTAACTATGCGAAATCATTAATGCCAAAAGTCTTTTCTGTGGTTCGACAGGCTCACCACGAACGGAATAAAGTCAATGATTTCAATCTCACCACCGTTCGCCCTGAGCTTGTCGAAGGGTGATTTGTGACTTTTTACGACTTCATCAATAATAAATCATGGAGATAAGTAATTGCGTATACTTACAGACCAGGAAATAGCGGGCTTGATTTCGGAAACAAAGGTCGTCCCTGATAACTGGTTTTCAAGGCTTTTACCCAAGGATAAAGCGCATTATCGTCACAAAGAACGAGAGATTGATATAGAAGGCAGCAACGGCAATCTTTTCAGGGTGATCGTAAGACATAGCAATCTCAATGTGATGGATTTTTCAATTATCCTGACCTTGAGGGAAAAGGCGTCCAATGTTGAGTACATCTTGATAAGGTATAATGGAAAGCATTCCTCAATGCACACTAACAAGTGGGAAAAGGATAACGGCGTTCCTAATCATAGATTTGGCCCTGCTTTTCATATCCACAGGGCAACCCAAAGATACCAGGAGAGCGGTTATAAGATTGACGGCTTCGCTGAGGCAACCGCGAAATATTCGGATTTTCATACGGCGCTCAATCAATTCCTGTTAGAATGCAACTTCAAGCCAGATGAAAACGGTCAACCTTCCCTATTTAAAGGAGGTGGGATTTTATGAACTTAGATGTTATAGCCAAAGAATTTAAAAGCAAGGTCTGTGATGAGATAAACCTCATGCAGGAGGGTCTCAACAGGTTTATTGTCTTTAATCCATTTATGTTCGATGACGGCGACCATCTGGTGGTTCTGCTAAAGGGCAAGGATGGAAAGTGGCTTTTCACCGATGAAGGACATACCTTTATGCATGTAAGTTACGATGACATTGATATTGACAAGGGGACAAGGAAAAAGATTATTGATGGCGTTCTTGCAGGCTATGGCATAGATAATCAGGAAGGGGAGTTGATAACCGAGATACCCGGCAATCAGTTCGGAGATGCTCTGTACAGCTATTTGCAGGGGTTGATAAAGATAACCGATATCAACTATCTGACAAGAGAACGTGTCAAATCAACCTTTATGGAGGACTTTAAGGGATTCCTCGCTGAAACGGTTCCTTCAGATAGGCTGGCGTTTGATTATCATGACAGGCAGCATGACCCTGATGGGAAATACATAGTTGACTGCATGATAAATGGGATGCCGCGTCCATTATTTGTCTTCGGTGTCTCAAATGATGATAAGTGCCGGGATGTCACTATTTCATGTTTGCAGTTTGAAAAGTATGGCTCCCCCTTCAGGTCAATGGCTGTCTTTGAAGATCAGGAATCAATAAACCGCAAGGTATTGGCCCGCTTCAGCGATATGTGCGATAAACAGTTTTCAACACTGGCAACCAATAAAGAGAGAATTTCCAAGTATCTGCACGAAATAATGGAAGGGAAATAGATATCATGATACTTAGGTTTTTACTCATTTTTACCATACTTATGGCCCCCCTCTCGACCCTCCAGGCTGCCGAGGCGGTTTCCATCGGGGCGGTCCTTCCGCTAAGCGGCAAGTTTGCCGCATTTGGCAACAAGGCGCTGCAAGGGGTTGAGCTGGCTCTTGAGAAGCACAACTCTACCGAGGCCGGCACAAAAAGGCCTGTAAGGCTTTTGATAAAGGACTCTAAGGGTATGCCTAAGACGGCTGAAAAGGCAGTAAATGAACTGAACACAGATGGTGTGGATGTTATTATCGGCCCTATCCTGGCGACTACTGCAGATGCTGCTGCTAAAAAGGCCCAGGAGCTCAAAATCCCGATAATCACCATGACGCAGAAAGAAGGAATTACAGGTATTGGCGGCTGGGTTTTCAGGAATGGAATGACCAATGCGGCGCAGGTCAAGGGCCTTGTTGATTACGCCTCCAGGCGGGGGGTAGAAAAGGTCGCTGTACTTTATCCTGATAATCCGTTTGGACGGGAACTTACAGCAGTATTTACGGCCGAGATAGTCAAGCGGGGCGGCGAGGTTGTCGCTTCTGAGGGTTATAAGGAGGGACAGACAGACTTTGGCACGGAGATAAAGGCGCTGGTTGGGCCGGAATTTTTAGAAAAGATGCGGGCCTATACTGAAGAGAAGGAGAAGGAGTTCAAAGAGGCGGAAAAATCCAAAGCCATGCCAACGCCCACATCCGAATCCGAAATAGAACCGGTGGAGGAGATGGAGAGGCCGATGCCTGACTTTGACGCAGTATTCATCCCTGATTACGCCGACAGGGTGGGCCTTATCGTTCCTCAGCTGGCCTTTTATGATGTGAGGGATGTGAGACTTCTCGGTATCAGCGGCTGGAACTCGCCAAAGCTGATAAATATGGCAGGCGACTTCTTAAGTGACGACGTGATGATTGTGGACGGTTTTTTCAGCGGCAGCTCCAGACCACAGGTAGTTGATTTTGTGGGAGCATACCGGAAAATCTTTGGAGAAGAGCCGGGGATAGTGGAGGCTCTGGCTTACGATACGATGGGGATTGTCCTTTCTTTAATCCCTGTGGGTGGTGACTCCAGGGGCGGGATCAAAAATACGATACTTAAAATCAAAGATTATCATGGGGTCTCAGGGATTATAACCTTTTCAGGAAGTGATGCGGAGAGGAGTTTTTATTATCTTACAGTGAACAGAGGGGTCATAGAGGAGATAACCGATCATTGAAGACAAATCTGTTCTTGACAAAAGAACCGTTTATAAAATAAAGTCCAGGTTCGTGATATTTCTAAGTTGCGGAATATGTACGCAGCCTGGAACATAAAAGGAGGTGTCTGATGAAAAGGATCGCCCTGTTATTGGCTGTTGTTGTGCTTGTTTCTATGCCTTTGATGGCCCAGGAGGCTACGATGAGTGAAGAGGCGGGTAAAACCTATACTGTAAAAAAAGGGGACACCTTATGGGATATCTCCGGCGTATTCCTGAAAGACCCGTTTAAGTGGCCTGCTATATGGGAGAAAAACCCTAAGGTCAAAGACCCCCATTGGATATATCCAGGGGATGTATTAATAATCCTGCCTTCAGGTGAGATACGGAAAAAGGTTGTAGAAGAAGCTGCGCCTGCCCCTGCCCCGGAGGAAAAAAAGGAAGAGGTAAAAGAGCCTCCCAAAATGGAGGCGCCTGCTGTTGCTGAACCAAAGGTTGAAGAGGAGGTCCCTGAGGCAGCGCCTGTTGCTGAAGAGGTCCAGCCGGTCGCTGTACCGGTTCAGACAAAGCAAACCCTCCGTTACCCGGGAATAGAAAGAGTGGGCTTTATGGCGTCCGACGGCGAGACTCCCATCGGGAAGATCGTTGACGCTAAGGAAGGCAAGCTTATGCTGTCAACAGGCGACGATGTTTATATAGATATAGGAGAGGAAAAAGGCGTAAAAAAAGGGGATAAATTCACGATATACAGGACGGCAGCCCCTGTTTATCATCCGGTAAGCAAGAAGCTGGTAGGGCATCAGGTTGATATCCTTGGGACCGTTCTGGTGACAGATCCCCACGATAAGGTGTCGGAGGGGCAGATTTTGGAGTCTTTTGACGCCATATCCAGGGGCGACAGTCTCAAAATGGTTGAGGCGGTTCCTGCCGAGATAGAGATCAAAAAGGGAGAGGTTCCGCTTGACGGGTTGATCATCATCGCAAATAAGAAGGGGTCAGTTGAAATTGCCGAAGGGGACATAGTCTTTTTGGACAAGGGGAAGCGGGCAGGGGTTGAGGCAGGGAACACCCTCATGGTCTACTTTTCAGGAAGGCTTAAAGACAAACTTATGCTGCCTTCCGAGGATGTGGGAAGGCTTCTGGTCCTTTCAACTCAGGAAGATACTGCAATGGCGCTGGTCATTGGAACAAAGAAGCCGTTCAGGATAGTTGATAAGGTAAGGATGGAAAACTAAGCCGTCGTTCAAAATTAACCTGGACATCAGAATGGCGGGAACGGCATAA
>JACQYJ010000204.1 GCA_016208525.1 Deltaproteobacteria bacterium
AGACTGACCCTGCCGGAAAAGATGGTGGAGCTTGATAAGGAGGCGGAGGAACGGGCTGACAGGGAGGCCTTAGAGTTAAAGGGCGTGTGGGAGGAGGTGAGCGGTGAAAGACTCTGGGATGGTAACTTTGCGCTGCCGGTAAATGGCAATCTGATTTCTAACTTCGGGAAGAAAAGGGTGCTTAACGGCAAGGAAAAAAGCCCTCACAACGGCATAGACATAAGCGCCCCTGAGGGGCGAGAGGTTATAAGCCCTAATAACGGAAGGGTGGTCTTTGCAGCCGAACACTTTTTTGGAGGCAAGACGCTGGTTATTGACCACGGCCAGGGGCTGTATACAAGCTACATGCATCTCTCCAGTGTATCCGCAAAGGTCGGAGATATGGTAAATCGTGGCGACATCATAGGACTTGTAGGGAAGACCGGGAGGTCGACAGGGCCTCACCTCCACTGGAGCGCAAGGCTCAATAAGGCAAGGATCGATCCCCTGAAGCTATTGTCTTTTTAATTGAGGTTCTTGCAAAAGTTCCTTAACCACACCTCACAGAGCTTAATCAGAGAAACACAGAGATTTTTCTTAAACCTAAAAACTGCAAAAAATAGAGGGCACAGAGATAAATTTTGAGTATAAGAACCTTTTAAAACCCTTTACTTCTCTGTTTTCTCATGCTTTAGATTTAAAAATTATTGGGCTTTTAAAAGTCACCTTTTGAGTGCACAGAGAAAAGATTTAAAACCGGTTTTTCTTTTGGTATTAAAGGGTTTCCTCAGTGTGCTCCGTGGTTCGATTGCAGGATTTAGGTATAACTATATATTTAACAAGTTTTTCTCGACTTAAACAGAAAGCAGGCGGTAAGTCAAGAAAATAAGATATGTATTCATGTTAAATATCCCTACTGTGTTGCTCTCCAAATATTCCTTTCAAAATCTGTGACAGCGGCTGTTTAAAGTAGAGTCACGAAATGCCTTTTTGATTTCTGTCCTTTGTCTTCAACCAGGCCCGCCAGTGACTTTTCTTTATTTTGATTGACTTGATCCGGTTCTGGACATAAAATTCGATGCGTTACGGAAAGGAGAGGGCAGGGATGGAAATAAGAAGAGAGACTATAAAGAGGGCAAAAAGGGTTGTCATAAAGGTAGGCAGCGCAGTCCTGACCCTGCGAAGCGGGGGGCTCAACGAAGAGGCATTTACGCAGCTCTCCCTTGCGGTCTCCAGTCTCCTCGGGAGGGGGGTGGAGGTTGCCGTTGTTACATCCGGCGCAGTCGCTGCAGGGATGGGAAAGCTGGGTCTAACCGAGAGACCTAAGAGCATCCCGGAGAAACAGGCCGCCGCTGCGGCAGGACAGAGCTCTCTCATGGGGAGATATGAGAAGGTATTTGCAGCCCACAACCTGAATGTGGCGCAGGTGCTCCTCACACACGAAGACTTAAGCAGCAGGCACCGCTATCTTAACGCAAGAAACACCCTTTTCACCCTCCTCTCTTACGGCCTTATCCCCATCATCAACGAAAACGATACGGTGGTGGTAGATGAGATAAAGTTCGGAGACAATGACAACCTTTCAGCCCTTGTTGCAGGACTGATTGATGCCGACCTGCTTCTGATCCTGACTGATACAGAAGGCCTCTATGATAAAGATCCAAGGTCTCATGCTGATGCAAGGCTTATCCCTCTGGTAGAAAAGATAGACAGCCATATAGAGCATATGGCAGGCGGTGTCGGAACATCTATTGCCACCGGTGGAATGATAACCAAGGTTCAGGCTGCGAGGAAGGCCTCGTCTGTGGGGATAGCTACTATAATTGCCAGCGGCAGAGACATGTCTAATATTGATAGGGTGTTTGCCTCTGAAAAGGTAGGTACCCTCTTCCTTCCCCAGAGCGAAAAGTTGACCAGCAGGAAGCACTGGATCGCAACTGTCTTGAAGCCTAAAGGGGCGATAATAGTAGATGACGGAGCCAGGGATGCCCTGACCAGCAAGGGAAAGAGTCTCCTTCCAACAGGGATTGTCGGCGTTGAAGGCGACTTCGGGATCGGGGATGCGGTACTGCTTGAGGACAGGAATGGCAATAAGTTGGCCCAGGGACTGGCAGGTTATACCCATGCCGAGATACTCCTCATCATGGGTCACAGGAGCGGCAGGATAGAGGAGATACTGGGGTACAAATACTGTGATGAGGTCATACACAGGGATGATCTGGTAATACTTTGATTGGGCTTTTGCTGGCAAGAGAAAGGCTGTTCAGAGGGCAGGCAAGGTCTTAATCAGTTGTAGAGTGTGCTTGACCCAGCCCCGGTAGGGGCCTATGAGGCGATATTCAGGAAAGACTCTATCATCCCCTTTATCTTAGGCCCGCACCTCTCACCTTTGCAGTCTCCGCTTCCTGTGCCCAACCTCCTGTTGACCGCATCCACCGAGTGGCACCCTCCATGTATGACCTTGAGTATCGTCCCTTTCTTGATGTTTTTGCAGAGACATATCGTCTTCAGGTTTTCTATGACAGGGTCTTCCATTTCACCTCTTTTCTATCCTGTGAGCTAAGACATCTGCGAAGGATTATAACCTGATGGATGAACATTACAAAGTGGAAACTCACCAACTCATTATCCTTCCTTGACTTTCCAGCAGGAGTTGCTTTAAACTTCTCAAGTCTTATCAGATGCCGGGAGGAGAGCGTGTCATGTCCATTAAATATGATGTAATAAAGATAGCCAAAGCTGCCAGGGAGGCTTCGAGGAAGCTGGCTGGGCTTTCTTCTGAGGTAAAGAACAAGGCGCTTCTTAAGATGGCTGACGGGCTTGAGAAAGAGGCTGGTTTTTTAAAGAAGGAGAATGAGAAGGACCTTTCCTATGGGCGAGAGAAAGGGCTTTCCTCTGCCATGATGGACAGGCTTACTCTTTCCGACAAGGTTATAAAAGGGATGGCTGACGGACTTAGAGAAGTGGCTGCATTGCCCGACCCTGTAGGCGAGGTCACGAAGATGTGGCTCAGGCCAAACGGGCTACAGGTGGGGAAGATGAGGATACCTCTTGGAGTCATAGGGTTTATTTACGAGGCAAGGCCAAATGTGACTGCTGATGCCGCCGGGCTTTGCATAAAGTCTGGCAATGCCGTGATTCTCAGGGGAGGTTCTGAGGCGTTTCATTCGAGCATCGCCATCCTGAAGGTCATCCATAAGGCACTTGAGGGGGCGGGAGTTCCTGCTGATGCAGTAGCAGTGATTCCTACGGTCGAGAGGGAGGCTATTAACGAGATGCTTAAGCTGGAGGAGTATATAGACCTCATCATCCCGCGCGGTGGAGAGGGGCTCATCCGGTTTGTCTCAGAGAATTCGAGGATTCCCGTGATAAAGCATTACAAGGGTGTCTGTCATCTTTTCGTTGATGAATCGGCAGATTTAAGGATGGCTGAGGAGATAGTCATAAACTCCAAGTGCCAGAGGCCCGGTGTCTGCAACGCCCTTGAGACTCTGTTGGTACATGAAAAAATAGCTGATGAATTCTTGCCGGAAATGGGGAAGAGGCTTATAGATGCGGGAGTAGAGATAAGGGGATGCGAAAAAACCATGAAGCTCATCCCTCAGGCTAAAGCTGCCGCAGAGGAGGACTGGTCTATGGAGTATCTTGCCCTGATTCTCTCAGTAAAGGTTGTGAAGGACATAGACGATGCCATGGCGCACATAGCAAGATACGGTTCCCTTCACACCGAGTCTATTATTACCTCTGATTACCACAATTCCAGGAGGTTCCTGAGAGAGGTTGATTCCTCGGTTGTATTGGTCAATGCGTCCACAAGGTTCAATGACGGAGGCCAGCTTGGTCTTGGGGCCGAGATAGGGATAAGCACCACAAAGATCCATTCCTTCGGGCCGATGGGGTTAGAGGATTTGACGATAACGAAGTATATTGTATTTGGGGATGGGCAGATAAGAGTATAACGTTGAGTGGGGCTTGCATGGCAAAGACTTACTTTATTAAAAGGGGAAGCTATGGCGACAAGAAAAACAGAGGAAGCAATTAGCGAACTGAAGCGTCGGTTGATAGATAGATTTGGACCAGAGTCTGAAACATATCTCTTTGGTTCCGTGGCGCGCGGTGAATCCGGGCCGCTGTCAGATATAGACATCCTTGTTCTTGTCCCTGGCGAAGTCAACAATTCCCTTGAGGAAGAGGTATTTAGTCTGGCGTATGATGTGGAACTTGAGTTCAATGTTGTTTTTGGAATTGTTGTTTATTCAAAGAAGTTTTGGAACTCGAAAGTCGCAAGTTACATGCCCCTCTATATAAATATCAAAAATGAAGGCGTCGCTCTATGAACTATAAAGAGGAACTGATCGCATATCGGCGAGAGCGCGCAAAGGAGGCCCTTGAGGATGCAAGGATACTCTTGACTGCCCAAAGGTATTATTCCGCCGTAAATCGTATCTATTACGCCATGTTTTATGAGGTGGTGTCGCTTCTCCTTACAAAAGAACTTTCTTCCTCAAAACATAGCGGCGTCAGGGCCTATTTTAACGAGCACTTCGTGAAGACCGGAAAGGTGAGTGTAGATGCGGGAAGGTTCTTCTCCAAGATGTTTGACTTCCGGCAAAAGAGCGACTACGGTGACTTTGTTGAGTTTGAGGAAGTATAGGAGATAAAGGGTCAGGTCTCCATATTTCATAAATCTAAAGATAAAGGCGACTTTATCATCAAGGAGAAAAAATGGATAGGCCGTTACGCATAACATACTCCGGTGTAAAAAACGTGGACTCTTAAAAAGTGAGAAATGGAGACCTGACCCTTTTCGCACTCAATTCCAGGAGGTTCCTGAGATAGGTTGATTCCTCGGTTGTGCGGTTGTGTATTGGTCAATGCGTCCACAAGG
>JACQYJ010000045.1 GCA_016208525.1 Deltaproteobacteria bacterium
ATACTCCTATGAAGAATGAGAAGGGAGACGAAGAATACTACATCGCAGGCGACCCGGTGGCAAGGGACACATTCGGGGCTGAGATGTTCAAGCTTATGTCAATCTTTGCGCCGATTGCAGGCGCTGTAATGCTGCTTGTCAGGTACCTTATGTTCAGGGACTTCTTCCTTTCGGTCACACTGATGATGGATGCCATGATCAGCGTAGTCTGGAGCATGGGTCTCCTGATCGCCCTGGGTTTTCCCGTACATATTATGAGTTCAATGGCCCCCGTCTTTCTTATGGCCATTGCAACGGACAGCGTACACATATTCAATGAATTTTACTTCCGCTACAGAGAGAAAAAGGACAAGAGGACCGCGATTATCGAGACAATGCATGCAGTAGGCAGGCCTGTGCGCTATACTGCCCTGGCGACTGCGGCAGGGTTTGCGGTGCTGCTCTTTATGAGCATTATACCGGTCAAGGTCTTTGGCGGGGTCGTGGCATTCGGCACCGTTGCCCTGAGACTGTTAAGTTTCAGCTTCATCCCCGCCATGTTCACCTTCGTAAAGGCTGAGAAGATGGAGACGGCCTCCATGAGTGAAGACATGGAAACCGGGAGGAGTTCGCAGATACTCAAGGCCCTTGCAGGGTTCGGCGCTCACAGGCCTAAAGTCACGGTTTATGCCGGTCTTATCCTCTTGGTGATCGCAACCATCGGACTTACAAAGATCAAGGTTAATAACAATATGGTGGAGTGGTTCAGCAAGAAGAGCGAGGTGCGAATCGCAGACCGCATCATGAACGAGTCCCTCGGCGGGACGTCCCTGGCCTATATCATTGCCATATCTTCCGAAAATGACTTTATAAAGACACCGGAGGCGATGAGACATATAGAAGGATTGCAGAGGCACCTCGAAACCCTTCCTGTCGTCGGGAAGACCACATCTGTCGCAGACTTTGTGAAGAGGATAAACCGAGTCTTGCATAATGACGACCCGGCCTTTGACAAGGTCCCTGACTCAAAGGACGAGATAGGCCAACTCCTCTTCCTGTTCAGCATGTCGGCAAAGCCGGCAGACCTTGACAATGTAGTGGACTACCAGTTCAGGAAGGCGAATATCTGGGTGCAGCTCAAGACATGGGACGCCCAGGCTATGAGGGATGTGATAAAGGCGGCGGAAGAATATAAGGCGGCCCACCCGATGCCGATGGAACTAAAACCCGCAGGGACGGCTTATTTTAACCTTGTCTGGAACAACGAGGTGCTTTGGGACATGGTCAAGGGATTTATTATTGCCCTCATCGCGGTCTTTGTCATCCTTGTCTTCAACTTCAGGTCTGTTAAGTGGGCGATAATAGGGTATATCCCGCTTTTGTTCACGATACTCCTTATATACGGAGTCGTTGGTTTCATAGGGAAGGACTTCGACATGCCGATATCGGTGCTGTCATGCCTCTCCCTTGGCATGGCAGTGGACTTTGCGATACACTTCATAAGCAGGTTCAAGCAAAAACTGGAAGAAGCGCAGGGGTCGGAAAAACTCAAAACTGAAAACTCAAAACTCATAACCGATTCATTGCTATGGACAGCGGCGAGGCCCGGCAAGGGGATAATGAGGAACGCCCTCCTGTTTGCCTCGGCATTCTCCGTAATGCTATTTGCCCCGCTTACCCCGTATGTCACTGTCGGGGCCTTTATAGCGAGCATGATGACTCTTAGCGCCCTGTTTACTATAATATATCTCCCGGCGCTGATAGTCCTTTTTCAGAAAAAACTTGTGTGATGAAAATCCCCCTTGATCCCCCTTTTCCAAAGGGGGAAAGAACTGGCAAAAAGAGGGGCGGATGTTGTCGGAGTTGACAGCTCGGAGGAGATGCTGATATGGGCAAGGCAAAAGGCGCAGGGTGAAAGGCTGAAGGTGAATTTTCAGGTGGCCGATGCCCTGAATCTTCCTTTTCCTGACGAATCTTTTGACTTGATTCTATCCAACGGCCTGTTATGCTTCTTAAGGGAGCCGGAAAAGGCGTTGATGGAGATGTACAGGGTTCTAAAGCCTGGAGGAGAGCTTGCTGTTGGCGTCCTAAACAAATGGTCGCCGTGGGCCTTCTTCAGGAGGATAAAGGGGCTCTACAAGGATACTATTTACAACCAGGCCTATTTTATCTCGCCGCCGGAGCTTGAAGGGCTTATAACAAGGGCAGGCTTTGATGTAAAAGAGACCAGGACCTGCCTTTTCTTCTTTCCGATAAATAATAGGGTATACTTAAAAATAGAAGGGCAGTTTGAAAGGTTGGACAGGAGACTGATACCATAGACAGGGGCGTTCCTGGCCGCGTCGGCAATTAAAAAGCAGTAGGGTCGGCTGTGCCCGCCAATCATTAGCTGCTTCGCCTAAAATAGACACTCCTATTTTGCTGTAAACAAAACCCCTTGACCAAACCTGCTAAAAATGATACCTAATTACGCTGCCTTACAAACATTAAGGATTAATTATTGATTCATTGTTGTTGGGAGGACGGAAATGGTCATAGGCGTCATAGGCGGAAGCGGACTTTATGAGATGGAGGGGCTTACGGGTGTCAGAGAGGTAAAGCTTCATACCCCTTTCGGAGAGCCTTCCGACTCATCAGGTTCCTGCCTTCAGAGGTCAACTACAGGGCGAATATATATGGGATGAAGAAGCTGGGGGTGGACAGGATTATATCCCTCAGCGCAGTGGGGAGCATGCGGGAAGAGATAGAGCCAGGACATATAGTAATCCCTGACCAGTTTTATGATCTTACAAAGCACAGGAAGAGCACATTTTTTGGTGAAGGGGTTGTTGCCCATGTCGGATTTGCAGACCCTGTATGCCATGACCTCTTCGGCGTCCTTGCCGATGCCGGTGGTAAGTCGGGGGCAACGGTTCATAAAGGCGGGACATATATCTGCATGGAGGGTCCCCAGTTCTCTACAAGGGCAGAGTCAAGGATATACAGGAAGTGGGGTGTTGATGTAATAGGGATGACCAACGCCACAGAGGCGAAACTTGCAAGGGAGGCCGAGATATGCTATGCGACCCTTGCCCTTTCAACTGATTACGACTGCTGGCATGAGTCAGAGGAGGATGTTACGGTAGAGGCAGTGATAGCTGTTTTAATGAAGAATATTGAGACTGCCAAAAAGATAATAAAAGAGGCAGTGGCTATGATGCCGGCGAAAAGAGGATGCCGATGCAGCGAGGCCCTGAAAAATGCAATCATGACAAAGGCAGAGTTGATACCGGAGAAGACAAAGAAGGACCTGGATCTGATTATTGGGAAATATATTAAAACGTAAATTTGTTGGCATTTGTAGGGGCAAGGCGGTGCCTTGCCCTGGGCGGGTCACCGACCCGCCCCTACATTCGATAATTTATCTGGAGGTTAAAAATGAGTTTACTGGTTGTTGGATCTGTTGCATTTGATTCCGTGGAAACCCCGTTTGGCAAGGCGGAGGAGGTACTCGGCGGTTCTGCTACTTACTTCTCTACTGCTGCCAGTTTCTTTACAGATGTAAAGCTGGTGGCTGTGGTGGGAGAGGACTTCCCTGAGGCGCATGTGGACTTCCTGAAAAGCAGGGAGATAGACGTAAATGGGCTCCAGAAGGCAAGCGGGAAGACCTTTCGCTGGAAGGGGAGGTACGACTTCGATCTGAACCAGGCCCATACCCTTGATACCCAGCTTAACGTTTTTGCATCGTTTAAGCCTCAGATACCGGAGAAGTATAAGGACGCAGAGTATGTATTCCTTGCCAACATAGACCCTGTCCTTCAACTGGAGGTCTTGAAGCAGGTAAAGAAGCCGAAACTTGTGGCTTGCGATACCATGAACTTCTGGATAGAGGGGAAACTCCATGAGCTTAAGGAAACCTTGAAATATGTGGATATCCTGACAATAAACGAGGGTGAGGCAAGAGAGCTGTCAAAGGAGCCCAATCTCGTAAAGGCGGCAAAGACCATCCTTTCCTTTGGGCCCAAGACCCTTATAGTAAAAAGGGGGGAGTATGGCTCCCTGATGTTCTCGAATTCAGGTATCTTTGCAGCCCCAGCCTATCCTCTGGAGTCCGTATTCGACCCAACAGGCGCCGGCGACAGCTTCGCAGGCGGATTCATGGGTTATCTGTCCAATACGGGAAATTTGGCTGACGGGAATATCAGACAGGCCATAATATTTGGAAGCGTCATGGCCTCATTCAACGTGGAGGAGTTCAGCCTCAACAGGATGAAGACCCTGACTTACGCTGAGATAGAGCAGAGGTACACGTCGTTTAAGAGGCTTACGCATTTTGAGGATTTATAAAGGCTTTATTCTCGCAGAGGCGCAGAGGACGCAAAGGCGCAGAATAACTCCCCCCATCCCCCTCTTAATTTTAAGAGGGGGAGCAAGGGGGCGTTAAGATTTTCTCTGCGTCTCCGCGTCTCGGCGGTAGATTAGCATTTAGGAGTGGCTTTGACACAGATAGAAAATGCACGTCAGGGGATAGTGACGGAAGAAGTGAAAAAGGCTGCCCTCTCAGAGGGGGTGTCGGCAGATTTCATCAGAGATGGCGTTGCAAGAGGGAATATCGCCATTTGCAGGAACAAAAGGCGCGATATTGAGCCTCTTGCCATAGGAAGGGGTTTGAGGACAAAGGTAAATGCAAACATTGGGACCTCCGGCGACAGTGCCGACCTCTCTGTTGAGCTCGAAAAGCTCAGGGTAGCGGTTAAGGCCGGGGCAGATGCAGTGATGGACCTCTCTACCGGCGGCTCTCTTGACGATATAAGGAAGGAGATAATAAAGCAGTCGCCTGTGACTATAGGGACGGTCCCAATCTACTCAGCGGTTGTTGAGCTGAACCAGAGAGGGAAGACATTCCTTGACATGACGCCTGATGACCTGTTTAAGGCCATTGAAAAGCATGCGGAAGACGGAGTTGACTTCATCACAGTTCACTGCGGCGTTACCCGCTCCTCTATTGAAAGGCTTGATAACGAAGGGCGGCTGATGGACATAGTCTCCAGGGGAGGCTCCATGACGGCTGCCTGGATGGCGAAGAACGGCAAAGAGAACCCATTGTATGAACAGTATGAAAGGCTCCTTGAGATAGCGAGGGAGTATGAGCTTGTCCTTTCCCTGGGGGATGGTCTCAGGCCCGGTTCCATAGCTGATGCAACCGACAGGGCGCAGATCCACGAGCTTATAACCCTCGGAGAGCTGACCGAGCGCGCGTGGGACAAGGGTGTGCAGGTGATGGTGGAGGGCCCAGGCCATCTACCGCTCGACCAGATAGAGGCCAATATCCTTCTTCAGAAGAGATTATGTCACGACGCTCCATTCTATGTCTTAGGACCCCTTGTCACCGACATTGCGCCTGGTTATGATCATATAACCTCAGCCATAGGCGGGGCCATTGCAGCCGGGGCAGGGGCCGACTTCCTCTGCTATGTCACGCCGTCTGAACACCTGAGGCTTCCCGATATAGATGATGTCAGGGAAGGTGTCATAGCCTCAAGGATTGCGGCCCATGCCGGTGATATTGCAAAGGGTGTAAAGGGCGCCCTGGATAAGGATATACAGATGTCGAAATACAGGAAGGCCCTCGACTGGGAGGGTCAGATAAAGAGCTCCATAGACCCTGAAAAGGCAAGGAGATTGAGGGAGAGCGCCAAACCGGCAGAATCGGATGTTTGCACAATGTGTGCTGCTCTATGCGCCATAAAAGTCTCAAGTGAGAGGTGCTGAAATGAAGATCAAAGATATCCTTGCAAAGAAAGAGATGTGTATCTCCTTCGAGTATTTCCCTCCGAAGACCCTGGAGGCGGAAAACCAGCTCCTGGAAACTGTGCATACCCTGAAGTCCTACAACCCAAAATATGTCTCTGTGACATACGGGGCAGGCGGAAGCACCCGTGAGGGGACAAGGAGGATAGTAAAGAGGGTCATGGACGAAACAGGCCTCACCACAATGCCTCATCTTACCTGCGTAGGCTCCACTAAGGACGATATCCGCGCCATCCTTGATGATTATAAAAGCATTGGAGTGGAAAATGTCCTTGCCATGCGCGGAGACCTCCCTGCAGGGATGACTGAGATAGCCCCTGAATCCGGCGGTTTCCAGCATGCCTCAGACCTTGTCGGTTTTATCAAGCCTATGAACCACTTCTCAATAGGGGTGGCTGTATACCCGGAGGGGCATATCCAGACTTCGATCCTCGAAGAGGATATAAAATATACCAAACTCAAAATCGATAATGGGGCGGACTTCGGCATCACCCAGATGTTCTTTGACAACAGGTATATGTATGACTTCATGGAGAGGGCGGAAAAGGCAGGCATCAATATCCCCATCATCTGCGGGATCATGCCTGTGGCCAGGTACGACCAGATAAAGAAGTTCTGCTCACTTTGCAGGACCACCATTCCAAAGGCGCTGGAAGATGAGTTGAGCAAAGCAAACGGCCCGGAAGATGAACTGAAGAGGGGCATGGACTATGTCGGAAGACAGGTAGATGACCTGATGGCCCACGGCTTCAAGAACTTCCACATCTTCACCCTAAACCGCACAGACGTGACTGCAACCCTCATGAACAACATGGGGGTAAAGCCAGGCGCTGTTTAAAGCCGGGCGCTGATGGGGCAATTTACGCTTGCCTCATCGAAAGTATTTCACCTTATTAAATCCCCCAACAACGCCTATTTTTGATAGAGATAGTCAAAATAAAATCTCACTTAAAAACTGCAAACCACAGAGCCCACAGAGAAATTTTTTGAGTATAAAAACCTTTTAAAACCCTTTTCTTCTCATGCTTTAGATTTAGGTCTCAATTAAACAACATATCCCTCACGAAAAAACCGTGATGAAGCAGTATGGACAGGCTTGAAACCTGCTCCTACGATATCTCAAACGCATTCCTTATCACCCTCACATCAATTTTTTCACCTGACAGAATCACAGCCACTACATCAAACCTTGCAGGGCTGTTAAACAGCTTCTTCCTTGAGATATAGAACTGCGCGGCCTTCGTCATCTGGCGCTGTTTCCTCCGATTTACAGCCTCTTCAGGGAGGCCGAATTTATTGGAGCTTCGGGTTTTGACCTCAACAAACACCAGAACCCCTTTGTCTACGGCTACAATATCTATCTCGCCCAGAGGACAGCAGAAATTGCGTTCAACTATCTTGTAACCCTCTCTGGCAAGAAAGGAGGCAGCGGCATCTTCCCCCTTTTTACCTCTGGATATCCGCTCCATTGTCATATCGGCATTAGAGACGATTCAGATGGAAAAATCAATACCCCCTTTCCATTTTTTCTTCATCTTGCTATCCTCAAAAAAATTCATTCGTAAAAAGACAGCCTTAACCGCAAAGACGCAAAGAACGCAAAGTTAACATCTGCTTTTTAAAGTCTTTCTTTGCGACCTTAGCGCCTTGGCGGTGAAAACGGTTTTACGGCTTATTTTAAATGGCTTCTATAAGCCCCAAGATTTCTACAAGCAGAGGGAACATGTCTGTAAATATAGACTTTAAAAAGATACTGAAGGCTGCCCTTAAAGATGGTGGAGAGTTCGCTGATATCTTCGTGGAGAGGTCTATAACCACCTCTATAACTTGCGAGGACAACAGGATTGAAAAGGTGATATCCGGGATAGACAGCGGCGCCGGCATACGGGTGATATTCAACAAGAGGTCTGCTTATGCCTTTTCCAACGACCTCTCTGATACATCCCTCCTTTCGCTGGCCGAATTTGCCGCCAAGGCGGCAAGAGGCGACATCAATGCGGCGGTTATGGATATTAGAAAAAAAGAGGCGTCTATAAGGTTTGATATAAAAAAAGCGCCGTGGGACATCCCTGTAACAGAAAAGGCAGGGCTCGTGGAAAGGGCCAACAGGACGGCGCGAGGGTATGACAACAGGATAAGGCAGGCAGCTGTTATATACAGGGACTCTCTACAGGAGGTGACCATTGCCAACTCCGAAGGGCTCCTTTGCGAAGACCGGAGGGTAGGGACTGTGTTTCTGGTCCAGGTGGTGGCTGCGGATGGAGATATTGTCCAGACCGGATACGAGCCCATAGGCGGCCATGCAGGCTTCGAGATATTTGATGCCGTTTCTCCTGAGGAGGTGGCATCTGCCGCATGCAGGAGAGGCATCATGATGCTCTCCGCAAGGAAGGCGCCCGCAGGAAAGATGCCGGTGGCGCTATCCTCTGATGCCGGCGGGACGATGGTACATGAGGCTGTAGGGCATGGCCTTGAGGCAGACCTGGCACAGCAGGGGCTTTCGGTATATACAGGTAAGATCGGGGAGCAGATAGCATCGAAACTGATAACTGTTATTGACGATTCTACCCTCCCTGGAAGACGCGGCTCTTTTGCCTTCGACGACGAAGGGACCGAATCCAGAAAAAGGGTGCTGATAGAAAACGGCGTCCTCAAGGGGTATATGTACGACAGGCTGACCGCAATGAAGGACGGTGTGACCTCTACAGGTAACGGGAGAAGGGAGTCGTATCAGCATCAGCCAATACCAAGGATGACCAATACCCTGATAGCTCCAGGCTCTGGAAGCCCTGAAGAGATTGTAAAATCAGTTGAAAAAGGGTTGTTTGTCAAGAAGATGGGTGGAGGACAGGTAAATACAGTAAACGGCGATTTCGTCTTTGAGGTAACAGAGGGGTATCTCATAGAAAAGGGGAGCATAGGGGAGCCTGTCCGGGGCGCAACCCTTACAGGAAACGGTCCCGCAGTCCTCAGGATGATAGACATGGTAGGAAATGATCAGGGCTTTTCCATAGGCACCTGCGGCAAGGACGGTCAGGGCGCTCCGGTCTCAGATGCCCAGCCGACCTTGAGGATACCGGAGATAATAGTCGGAGGACATATTTAGGCAGATGATAGTCCTCGGTATAGAGACGTCGTGTGACGAAACTGCCGCCGCTGTATTTGACGGCAAAAAAGTCCTTTCAGATATAGTCTCATCCCAGATCGACATCCATAACAAATACGGGGGGATTGTCCCTGAACTTGCAGCAAGAAGGCATATGGAGATGCTCCTTCCCGTAGTCCATGAGGCCCTGCAAGTGGCAGGAGTCTCTATAAACGGCATTGAAGGGGTGGCAGTCACCCAGGGCCCCGGACTGATAGGCGCCCTCCTCGTCGGAGTATCATTCGCCAAGGCCCTTGCATATACAAAAAAGCTCCCAATGGTTGGCGTAAACCATATCGAAGGGCATATATCCGCAATCCTTCTCGAAGAAAAGGTGACGTTTCCATACCTCGGCCTGGTCGTCTCCGGGGGGCACACCTCTCTTTATATAGTCAATGGCATTGGAAGTTACAGGCACCTTGGCTCTACAAGGGACGATGCGGCGGGAGAGGCCCTGGACAAGGCGGGAAAGCTTCTGGGACTCGGATACCCTGCGGGGGCCGTAATAGACAGGCTTGCCGAAGGGGCCGACCCTAAAATTATAAAATTCCCCAAGGCCATGATACATGAAAGCCAGTACGACTTCAGTTTCAGCGGCCTCAAGACATTCCTTGCAAACCTTGTTCACAAGGAAGGGAAGGAATTCGCGGAAAAGAATCTTAACGCAATAGCTGCCGGGTATCTGGAGACAGTGGTTGACATGCTGGTTGATAAGACCGTGAAGGCAGCCAGGGAAAACATGTTAAATACCATTGTAATTGCCGGAGGAGTAGCTGCAAACTCAAGGCTCCGGCAGAAGATGAGAGAGGCAGGTGCAGAATTTGGTAAAATGGTTTTGTACCCGTCAATACCTCTGTGCACAGATAACGCATCCATGATCGCCCATCTCGGCCACAGTTACCTGGGGATGGGGAAGAGGTCCGGCCTTGATATGAACGGGATACCGGACTGGCCGCTGCCGGAGGGACTATAGGTCAACAAGCATGCTCCCGGGACCTCTCATCGGCTTGCCGCAATTCACATTAGACACCATCCCCCTCATCCTCTCCAGCAGCCTCACTATTCCAATCATATTCAGCTTCCAGTATTCTTTCTTATCCTTGCAACCTCCTTCTGGTCTTCCATCAGATGAAGAACTGCCGCAGTTGAAAGTATTTATTTCAAGTTGACATCAACACAATAGCGGGTAATAATAAGTATTACTTGGTAATACCTTTTGGGGAGGTTGTATTATGCAAATCCAAACAAAGCCAGTAGGAGTGAAGCTTGACAATGACCTGAGGGAACGACTAAAGAAGCTGGGAACAACCAAGCGCCGTTCACCCCACTGGATAATGCGGGAGGCAATCAGGGAATACGTAGAGAGGGAGGAGGCGGCGGAAAAGCTACTACAGGAGACGATTGAGCGGTGGAAAGCCTATCAGAAGGATGGGAAACAGATTAGCAATGAGGCAATGATTGCCTGGCTGGATACGTGGGGTTCGGATAAAGAAACCGGGCGGCCATTATGCGAAAAGTAGTATGGCTTGATGAAGCGGTAGAGGATGTTGTCAGGCTGCGTGAATTTATTGAACCTCATAACAGGGAGGCTGCAATCCGGGCTGCCAAGGCTATACAAAACGGCACAAAGATATTGGAGGGATACCCGAATATAGCCCATCCTGTCGAAGTCATGCCGGATTATAATGATCTGATTATTCCATTTGGGGCCGGCAACTACGTGCTTCGTTACCGGATAGAGGGCGGCTGCGTCTACGTTATCGGAGTCCGGCACAGCAGAGAAGAGAGCGCCTGATTGCCAGAGGGGGATGATAAAATTTAATTGCAACCTAAAGCATGAGAACACAGAGAAGTAAAGGGTTTTAAA
>JACQYJ010000224.1 GCA_016208525.1 Deltaproteobacteria bacterium
AAGCTCAGGGCGAACGGTGGTCAGGTTGAAATCATTGACTTTATTCCGTTCGTGGTGAGCTTGTCGAACCACAGAAAAGACTTTTTACGAGACCATCAATATTGATGCCCTCGTAAAAACTAAAATTAACCGCAAAGACGCGAAGGACGCAAAGGTAAATGCTTAATTATAAATGGCTTTTCTTTGCGCTCTTTGCGACTTTGCGGTGAAAAAAGATTTTTTACGAGACTGTCATATTTTGCAATATAGTCAAATTGATCTCCTGCAATCAGTTTCATTCAACCCTTTTAAGGAAGGCGCCTTGCTGTTACTTAAAGCCCAGATGACTTACAAGAACATCCAGAGGATGAGGCACATAGTAGCAGTCCTTATCAAACACGGTTTTTACAGCGTTGTAGAGAGGATGAACCTCCACCGCATCCTGCCTCTGTCAAAGAGGCTCAGGAAAAGGGCTATGGAAGAGGCGGAGCTTGCAATCCCTGAAAGGATAAGGCTTGTATTTGAAGAACTCGGCCCCACATTCATTAAGCTCGGCCAATTGCTGAGCACCCGTCCAGACATCTTCTCTGAGGGGTATATCGAGGAGTTCAGGAAGTTCCAGGACAAGGTTCCGCCATTTTCGTTCGATAAGGTGATCCAGCAGATAGAGGGTGAATTAAAGCGTAACGTTGGCGAGCTTTTCCTCGATATTGAGAAGGAGCCTGTTGCCGCTGCTTCCATTGCCCAGGTGCACAGAGCAGTCCTTCTTGACGGCAGGGAGGTGGTGGTCAAGGTTCAGAGACCCGGGATAGAAAAGACAATTGATACCGATATAAGTATCATGTATACCCTCGCCAATCTACTCCTCAAATACTTCCCTGAACTTGCGCTCCTGGACCCCGTTGCCATAGTTGATGAGTTCTCAAGAACTATCAGGAAGGAGATGGATTTTATCCTTGAGGCATCCAATACCCTCAAATTCAGGAAGATCTTTGAGGATGACCCTCGTGTGTATATCCCTGATGTATATTGGGATTATACAAACAAAAGGGTTCTGACCCTTGAAAGGATAAAGGGGATAAAGGTTGACAATCTCGAAAAGCTCAGGCAGAAGGGGATAGAACCTTCAAGGCTCGCCCATGTCATAGGTGAGACCTTTCTAAGGATGGTAATGGTGGAAGGCTTCTTCCACGGAGACTTTCATGCAGGGAATATATTTGTCCTTGGCCCGGAGAGGATAGCGCTGGTAGATTTTGGCATAACCGGAAGGGTGACCAAGAAGTTGAAGGAGAACCTTTCTACTACCTTTATAGGTCTTGCTACCCAGGACTACGATATGCTGATGGAAGAATATTCAAAGATGGGCCTTCTCCAGGAAGATATAGACCTTACAGAGTTTAAGAGGGATTATGAGGACCTTATGGAGCCGTATTTTGCCAAGCCGTTCGAGAGAACAAGCCTTGGAGAACTGCTGATGAATTACATAAGGGTTTCCGTCAGATACAAAGTAAGGCATCCGAAGGAGTTGCTTCTGATAAACAAGTGTATTATAGAGATAGAGGGTTTATTAAGGCTCCTTGACCCCAAGGCAGACCTTCTAAAGGAGGTCCAGCCCTATGCCGCGGAGTTTATCAAAGAGCGCTACCGCCCTGGTAAGATATTTGGGGAGATAGCAGAGGACCTGAAGGAGGTCAACGCCCTGGCAAAAGAGGCCCCTTCCCAGCTCAGGCAGATAATGAAGAAGATGATAAACGACAAGTTCACCATTGACTTTGTACACGTAGGCCTTGAAAACTTTTACAGCGAGATAGACCGCTCTTCCAACAGGGTCTCCTTTGCCCTGATAATTTCCGCCCTGATAATCGGCTCTTCAATGATAATGCAGTCCGGGATTGGACCCACATTTATGGGCTTTCCCATATTAGGCGTAGTGGGGTTTGCCTTTGCCGGAATATTAGGACTCGGCCTTGCGATTTCGATATTGAGGTCTGGGAAATTTTGAGGTCAACAAAATAAAAGCTTTTTTACCGCAGAGGCGCTGAGGCGCGGAGGAACCATTCCTGACACTGATTTACAGTGATTTTATAAGATTTTCACTGTGCAAATCATAAATAATCTGTGTCTATCTGTGTTTAATAAAGCCTTTCTCTGCGTCTCCGCGTCTCTGCGGTAAATTTTATGTGGGTTATTTTATGACAACACTGATGCTGTTTACATTATTGGGTGAAGTCGGCCTTCTCCTTTACGGGATAAAGCTCGCAGGTGACGGGCTTCAGAAGGCTGCAGGCGCAAGGATCAGGTGGATTCTCTCCACGCTTACCAGAAACAGGCTCGTTGCAGTGGTTGTAGGAGCCGTTATAACCATACTCCTCCAGTCGTCCAGCGCCACATCTGTCATGCTGATAGGGTTTGTCTCCTCAGGCCTCCTTGCACTTCCTCAGACCATCGGGGTCATCCTTGGCGCTGATATTGGAACCACCGTCACGGTACAGCTCTTGTCCGTGAATATCTACGACTATGCCGTTATTGTTGCAGGGGTTGGAGTTGCAATGATGTTTTACGGCAGGGCGGAGGTAAAGAGCGTCGGCCAGGGGATACTCGGTTTTGCCTTTGTCTTCATGTCCATAGGGCTCATCTCTCAGACCGTCAGCCCTATAAAACATAATGAACTGTTCAGAGAACTCCTTCTTTCTCTTCAGGAAAGCCCTTTTCTGATCCTCCTCCTTTCCGCTGCCTTTACAGCCATTGTGCACAGCAGCGCAGCAACCATCGGGATAGCCCTGGCCTTTTCCCTCCAGGGGCTCATTACCTTGCAGGGGGCAATACCCCTGATACTCGGAGCCAACATAGGCACATGCGCGACCGCCCTTGTTTCCAGTATGGGCGCCACGTTTGAAGCACGCCAGGTTGCTGTGGCACACATCATCTTTAAGTTTCTGGGCGTCATGATCTTTTACCCCTTCATTGCGCCAATGGCAGAGTTAGTAAGCCACTCGGCTGCGGATATCCCGAGGCAGATTGCCAACGCCCATACTTTTTTCAACCTGGCCATTACCGTAATAATCCTTCCCTTTGCGGGTCCGATGGCAAAGTTAATCCAGAGGCTGGTCCCTGAAACAGTGGCGGAGGAGAGGTTCTCGACCAGATATCTGGATGAAAGGGTGTTGAGCTCACCTTCTCTTGCGCTGGGACAGGCAACGCGCGAGGCATTGCGTATGGCTGACATAGTCCAGGAGATGTTTAAGAACAGCATAGAGGTATTCAGGAAGGGTGACCTGAAACTTGCGGAAAGGCTTGAGGAGAGGGATGACGATGTGGACCTTCTCGACAGGGAGATTAAACTTTATCTGACGAAGCTCAGCCCTGAAAGTATGGAAGAGACGCAGTCAGTCAGGCAGATACTTATCATCTCCTTTATAAACGACATGGAAAACATAGGGGACATTATAGACAAGAACCTCATGGAGCTTGCCAGGAAGAAGATTGCCAAGGGGCTTTCATTCTCTAAAGACGGGCTGGCGGAAATCTGCGAACTGCATCAGAATATACTTGAGAACTTCGACCTCGCCATTTCCACCTTTGCCGCCGGAGACGATGAGCTTGCAAGAAAGCTGATCAGGCACAAGGCAGGAGTGCGTGAGAAGGAGCGGGAGTTGAAGCAGGCCCACATCCAGAGGCTTCAGATGGGTTTAAGGGAATCGATAGACACAAGCGCCATTCACCTTGATGTACTTTCAAACCTCAAGAGGATAAACTCCCATATCTGCGATATCGCGTACACAATGCTTGCCGGGAAATAAAAACAGTGGCCGGTGGTCGGTGGTCAGCGGACAACCTGCAAGAAGAAATCAAAACCAAGAGTTGTTGAGAGAGATGAGATTGTCCTTGACACTAACATTTCAACCCCTTAAAATAACTGCCTGTTGCTGGTTTGGTTTGGGGTTGGTTGGTTTTTCTGACCACTGACTACCGGCCTCTGACCACTGACTTCTGGTACGCGAGAGTGGCGGAACTGGCAGACGCACCAGACTTAGGATCTGGCGGGTAAAACCTTAGGGGTTCAACTCCCCTCTCTCGCACCAATAATACCAATGCCCGGGTGGCGGAACTGGTAGACGCAAGGGACTTAAAATCCCTCGGCGCTATGCGCTGTGCCGGTTCGATTCCGGCCCCGGGCACCATATTTGAAGAGAAAGTGACTGGAGTCTGGTGTTTTATGCGGGCATAATAAAAAATATAGCGGCTTCACTATTTTCTTTGCCGGCATCAATCCGCCTTTGGTATCACTATTATGCTGGACTCCTTGTCCATGAAGTACTTCTTCCTGTCTTCCTCGTAATTATATCCTATCTCAGTCCCCGCGGGGATCTTGACGTTCTTGTCTATGATCGCCATGTTGATCTTGCACCCTTCGCCTATCTCCACGCCGTCCATGATTATCGAGTTGATTATGCCGGCGCTGCTGTTGATATGAACGTTTCTCCCAAGGACAGAATCCTGGAGATTAGCGCCGGTCACAATGCATCCCTCCGATACCACTGAGTTTATCACGCTTCCCCTTTTACCTTTTTTATCATAGCAGAACTTTGCGGGAGGAGCCCCGTAGCTGGCAGTCCTGATGGGCCACCTGGTGTTGTAAAGGTTGAATGTGGAATCTATCCTCCTCAGATCCATATTGGTCTCCCAGTATGTCTTTATGGTGCCAACGTCCCGCCAGTATCCTCTTTCTA
>JACQYJ010000215.1 GCA_016208525.1 Deltaproteobacteria bacterium
AAGCTATTTTGAAAAACTGCCTGAAGTGACAGCCCTCTATATCTTCGGGTCGTTTGATACCCCGTTTGAAAGAGCCGATAGCGACATAGACGTAGCGGTACTGGTTTCCAGGGAAAATAAAAATGAACTTGAGGTATTAAAAAGCGAGTATTACAACGCCTCGCCCAGGTTTTCCATGCGCACCGTTGATATAGTGATTTTAAATACGGCGGCGACCTATCTTAAGCATCGGATATTAAAGACAGGCCGGGTCATGATTGACAAGAATCCGTCTCAAAGGAAAGAGTTTGCTGCCATGGTTTTGCAGGAGTACTTTGATTATAAGCCCATTGAGGACCTTTGCTTCCGTAAACTGAAGTCAAGGTTTAGCAGGACGGCGCATGGTTAACAGGTCGATTATTTCAAGGAAGGTGATCTCTATAGAGGAGCATTTAAGGCGGGTAAAAGAGCTGCCTTTGACTTCACTGGATGTATTTAAAAAAGACACCAACATCCAGGACATACTCCTCTTCAACCTGACTCAGGCCATCCAGAATTGCATAGATATTGCTGCTCATATAGTGGGCGATGAAGGTTGGGGCGTGCCGGGGACCCAGAGTGAGATGTTCGATATCCTGGCGGGAAAAGGCGTTATATCAATCGAACATGCCGAAAGGTTTGTTGCCGTGGTTGGTTTCAGGAACAGGGTGATTCACGAATATGAAAAACTTAACCTTGATATAGTCTACAAAGCATGGCAGGAACGGATCAGGGATATCGAAGAGTTTGCATTTGCGGTAGTGGAAAGGTTTGGGTGAGCGCAGGATGGATGGGAATATGGGAAGGTCGCTATTTTATCAATTGCAGGCCATCGGGCGACAATATGCGCTATAAACAATTGCTTGATGAGATCAGGGCAATAATATTAAGACACGCAAAACCGGAGAGGATATATCTGTACGGTTCAAGGGTAAACGGCGAGGCTGCTGAAACAAGCGATATAGACATAGCTTACTATGACAAAGAATTTAAGCAAAACTACCTTATAGAGGAAGAGATACAGAAACTTTCTACCCTGGTTAAGATAGATGTCAAGAATATTGCTTTTACAGAAGAAAGATTCCTGAACAGGGTCATCTCGACAGGCAAGGTGCTGTATAGCGCAAATAAAAAACAAAGATTCGAGGATGGCCTCCACAATTTTCGGAAGGCCTTTGAGAAGTTTGCGAAGGTCGTGGACGGAAAGGATGAGTATTATAACCAGGGTTTCGGGGATATATATCTGGACCTTGCAGTGAAGAGGTTTGAATTTACCTATGAAATGAGCTGGAAGGCCGTTAAAAGGTACCTTGATTATACAGGAATAGGGTGCACCGGGCCAAGGGCGTGCTTCAAGGAAGCCTTCACTCAAGGAGTTATAGAACAGGAAGATATATGGATAGATATGATAGAGCAGAGAAATCTTTCCAATCATGTGTACGATGAGGATGAGATCAAAGAAATACTTGGGAAGATAGTGGATTATAAGAAGGCCTTTGAGAGTCTGTTGGCGAGGCTTGAAGAGAGGTTTAAAAGTGAGAGATAATGTGCCAGCTTGTCAGCTTGTAAATGGTCGCTGTCCCTATTTACGACGAGAGGGAGAGGAGGGATTTATGCAAAAGATAGTGATATTTTTCACGTTCATTACGATAATAGCATCGGCAGCTTATGCTAAAGAGTCATCCTTTACCCAGGAGGACAGGGAGAGGCTTATAAGGATTGAGGAAGGACTTAAGGCGACCAATCAAAGGATTGAGGAAGGACTTAAAGCGACCAATCAAAGGATTGATGATTTAAGAGATCTGAGTTATGTAGTGATTGGCGGCATGCTTGCATTGATAGGCTTTGTTCTATGGGACAGAATAAGCGCCCTTGGACCAGCGGTTAAAAAAGCCAAGGAACTTGAGGAAAGAGAAGATAGGATAGAGAAGGCGCTTAAGGAGATTGCCCTAAAGGATGCCAATGTCAAAGAGGCGTTGAGGCATGTGGGGATACTGGAAGAAAGGGCTTGAATTGAGTATGGTGTCCCCGGAATTCCGCTTCTATTTCTCATGTGAGGTGACTTATGAATAAAGCAGAAAGCATAAAACGACAAATTGACATACTGCCTCCTGCCATGCTTTACGAAGTTGACCGGTTTATTGATGGTCTCCGTAAAAAAACAGAGCGGGCAAAAGCACCGGTATCCTTGCTTTCTCAGCTGGCTGAATACTCAGTAAATGATGATCTGCCGGTCGATCTTGCCGAACAGCATGATCATTATCTGTATGGTACTCCCCGAAAATGAAGCAGACAGTCTTTCTGGATACCAGCTACCTGATTGCACTGATACGGAAGAAGGATGCCCGTCACACCGATGCATTGGCGGCTGTATCGGTATTTACCGGGCATTTCGTCACTACAGACCTTGTTCTGGTTGAACTTGCGAATTCTCTGTCACTGCCTCCGACTAGATCTGCTGTGATCTCAGCCATCGAAAGAATCAGAACTGATGCAGCCACCACAATCATTCCCTTTACTTCAGAAGGCATGGATCGGGCCTTGACATTATTCAAGAGCAGGCATGACAAATCATGGGGTTTAGTTGACTGCTTTTCTTTTGTGGTTATGAAAGAAAAACGGATACGTCAGGCGTTGACGTTTGATGATCATTTTCGTCAGGCTGGATTTGAAACACCCTTGCTGGCGGAGTTGAAATGAGGAAGAAGCATTTGACAGGAAATAAGTATTGTATCCCCGGCATCGGAGGAATTAAGTAAGGTGTCCCCGGAATTCTTGCCAGCCTGATAGCTTGCCAGCTTGCCAGCTTGATAGCTTGAGGAGGAGAATATATGCAAGTAACAAAAGATGCCATTCGGAAGATAGGAAAGATATTCGAAAAGGGGCTGCAGGATGAGTACCTTTCTCGATCTATCGGGAAGATTATAGAGCATGAGCGGGAAATAACGACTCAAGACATCCAATCCCTCAAAAAGGATCTGGAACGCTTTGAAGGTCGTTATAATATGCTCTCAGATGACTTCTTCAGAAGGTTTGAAAAGGGAGAACTTGGTGACAAGGAGGATTATTTTGAGTGGTCTGCCCTGTTTCAGATGCATAGAAGAGCCATGGAGCGTTTTGAGATGCTTGAAGGGGTATGCTGATTGACCATTAATGAGTACCTGGAAGACGGTATCCTTTCCCTTACTGTGTCTCCAGTAGTGGATCGCTTTCAAATTATTACAAGAAGGGAGACGGATACGGATGGTTATTTAAGGATAAGGGCTATACTTTTAGATAAAGGGCTGCTCGAGATAAGCATCTACGGTCAGTTTATTGTAGATGCCGTTCATTTGATTGATTACCGATTCCATTGGCAGGATAAAGATGGGAAACTAAAAATAAGATGGGACAACGCAAGACATCATCAAGAACTAAAGACCTTTCCAGATCACGTGCATACGGGTGAGGGTGGGTATGAAGGTGTAAAGGAGTCTGCAAGTGTAAACTTGTCAGAGGTATTGCGGACACTGGAGGAAGGGATACCCGAGGGATAGGGAATTGTTGGACATGGCGGCTGAAGCTTGTTAGCCTGCCAGCTTGTTAGCTTGCACGCTTGTAAATGGTCGCTGTCCCTATTTTCGCAGGTGGTTTCAGGAAAAATGGCAGTTGAAGATATAAACAAGACCCTTTCCCCTGTTTTTGAAAGGTCTGGTAGTATCCTGTTTGCATACCTCTTTGGTTCAGTAGCCAAGGGAGAGGTTACACCTTTAAGCGACATGGACATCGCTGTTTATCTCAGCGATGTCGATCCTGCTGCTGTTTTTGATGTCAAGCTTTCCCTGTATGGCGATATATGCAGAGCCTTGAAAAGAAATGACGTGGACCTGGTAGTCTTAAACACCGTTGCCAATAATATGCTTCTTGAGGATATAATCAGACACGGTGTTGTAATATACGACCGCGATATCGATGCGAGGGAGGATTTCGAAGTTACATCTCTTCATCAGGCAATAGATTTTAAGACCCAAAGACTTGCGGTAATGGGTGTTTGATGGAACGGATTCTACAAAAGATCGAAAGAATCAGGGAATATGTCAGGCTGATCAACTCCATAAAGGATGATTGCACGGCCCGTTTTACGAGCGATCCATTGTATCGTGGGGCCATGCTGCATTACCTTTATCTACTGGCTGATTCATGTATCTCGCTTGCGGAACTGGTCATCAAACATAAAAAGCTCAGGCTTCCGCAGACCTATTATGAAGCCTTCGACATACTTGGGGAAAATAAAATTTTAGAGCCTGGATTTGCCTTTTCATTCGCAAAGATTGCCGGATTCAGGAATTTCCTTGCTCATGATTATGAAGAAATAGCAGAGTCAGCTATATGCAGGGACACATTGTCTAAACTTGAAGATGTGGAAGAATTCTTGAGGCAGATCGAAAGCTCTCTGGAGCTTAGCAGGGTTTAAGGTTTCAAGGTAATAAAGGGCTTGCCAGCTTGCATGCTTGTAAATGGTCGCTGTCCCTGTTTTCCAAAAAGCGAGAGATGAATTTGAGGTCAGCACTGCAATGTTGAAGGAAAGATTCAAGGAGTTTGGAGAAAGGCTTCTAACTGAGACGAATAATTTCTACGGCGACAGATTGATTACAGTTGCCGTATTTGGGTCGGTTGGAAGAGATGCCCAGCGTTTTGATTCAGATATGGATGTCCTAATAATAGTCGACGGGCTTCCGGCAGGGAGGATGAAAAGGATCAGAGAGTTTGATGCCTCTGTTGAACGCAAGCTTGAACCATTTTTAGAGATTCTTAAAAAGGAAGGTATCAACACATATATCTCCGCGATTATAAAGAGTCCTGATGAAGTGAAGGCCGGCAGTCCTTTGTTTATAGATATGATTGAAGACTCCAAGGTACTTTATGACAAGGAAGGTTTTTTTGCGGATGTTCTAATTAATCTTAAGAAAAGGCTTGATAAACTTGGCTCCCGGAGGATACGGAGAGGGAATGCCTGGTACTGGGTGCTTAAACCTGATTACAGACCTGGAGAGGTGTTTGACCTATGACAAATATTAGTCTTGCGCAAAGTTACATGCTAAAAGCGGAAAAACGGCGCATGGTGCTGGAACTCCTCTTGAAAGAAGGCGACTATTCCGATGTCATAAGAGAAGCCCAGGAATTGGTAGAGCTTTGCATAAAAGGGATGCTGAGGTTTGCGGGGATTGAGCCTCCCAAATTCCATGATGTCGGACCCTTGCTCATCGAGCACAAAGAGAAATTCAGGGACATTGTTTATGAAGATATCTTACGAATGGCCGCAGTATCCAGAGAACTGAGGAAAGAAAGAGAGCTGGCTTTTTATGGCGACATAGACTTTATTCCGTCTGAAGAATATACGGAAGAGGACGCAAAAACAGCCTTTGATAATGCCTGTTTTATCCTGGAAACGGCAAAAAAGGTTGTAATTGAGAGGTGATCGTCGGGTGAAAGGGGCAGAAGGTCGTAAGCCTGCCAGCTTGTTAGCTTGTAAATGGGCGCTGTCCCTGTTTTACCTGGGGAGATTGTGGAAGAAGCGGCCGGGTGATACTGGCCGAAGGCTTGCCAGCTTGTCAATCCGGAAGTATAAGGAGGTACTGTTATGTTAGTAAATAAAATGGAATTTAGCGTTACTGAAGACATATTATTGGCTCTAAATGAAAAGCCAGCTGAATTTCTTAAAGATATGAGAACCTTTGCTGCTATCAAATTTTTCGAAATAGGTAAACTTTCGCTTGGTAAGGCCGCAGAACTGGCGGAAATGAACAAATTGGATTTCATGGAGTTGCTATCCAAACACAGGATATCTGTGTATAACTACCCTCCTGAAGAATTGGAGGAGGACTTAAATAATATCCAAAGGGCAAGGAAGTCCTGAAGTGAAGGCGGTAATCAATACCACCCCTCTTATCTCCCTGGCCGCTATAGATAAACTTTCTTTGCTGGATGAACTTTTTGAGAATATCTATATTCCTAATGCTGTTTTTAAAGAGGCAACGAGAAAAGGGAAGAAGAATGCGACAGTTATTGAAAACTGGGGCAAAAACAGAATCGTTGAGATAACAGACATAAAAGAAAAGTCGGCGCTCGAATTAACTCTTGATGAGGGGGAGTCGGAGGTAATAGTCCTTGCGCAGGAGGTCGATGCCGACCTTGTCATTATAGATGAGGATAAAGCTAGAAAGGTATCTAAACTGAACGGTCTTAATGTCACTGGGACAATAGGCGTACTACTGGATGCAAAGAAGCAGGGGAAGATTTCGCTGCTGAAGCCTTTTCTGGATAGGCTTATAGCAAATGGAATGTATATTGGTGTAAGTCTTTATGATAATGCCCTTTTACATGCTTCAGAAAAAATAGATATTTGATTCGGCTTGCACGCCTGCCAGCTGGCATGCTTGTAAATGGTCGCTGTCCCTGTTTTCTCCAGGAGGTTAATGTGAAAATAAAAGAACAGGCAATAAAGGAACTTGAATCCTTGGGGCCTTCCGAAATAGTAACGATATATGAAATGATAACTTCGTTAAAGGCAAGGATTGGTGAGCCAAGAGTGAGGATAGGCGAACCTGCCTATCTGAAGGTGAGAAAGGCCTTAGCCCTGTGCAAGGGGTCATTAAGTGACGATATCCTGTTACTCAGAGAAGACAAGGTATGATCCTATTCTTCGACACATCATCTCTCGTAAAATTCTTCCACAATGAAGAAGGTACGGAAGCGGTTACGGGTCTGCTCAATTTCCAGGAGAATGAAATATGGGTCTCGGAATTGGCCAGGTTGGAGTTTGTCAGTGCATTGCACAGAAGGTTTAGGAACAAAGAAATAGACGAAAAGATCTTAAATGAGGCAATTGAAGGGTTTGAGGTAGAAATCGCCCGTTTCAATATGGAGCCATTGAGCCATGTAATAGTTCTGGAGGCCGAGAACCTGTTAAAAAGATACGGCAAAGAACACGGACTTAGAACCTTGGATGCATTACATCTCGGATGTTTTAGCCTAATATCAGAAAGCTATTGGCTTTTTGTCTCTACCGACGAAAACCTTTGCAAAGTTGCGGAACATATAGGTGCAAAAGTTATTAATCCGTTGAGAAAGTAAGCCGGTCAGCTTATGGGAAAACGTCATGATTCAACCCCAATTTTGTCCTCAGCCTGCCAGCCGGATAGCTTGCCCGCTTGTCTGAGAAAGGTTTAAGATAATGAGGTATCATGAGTAGAAATGAAAAAAGGAAATAAATGGTCGCTGTCCCTGTTTTCCGTAAACCTCTCTCCCTTCGGAACGGTCCCCCAATTTATAAATAAGGGTACTGAGGGGAGATATGAGACGTTAAGGGCACAAAGCTTGTTAGCTTTCCAGCTTACCAGCTTGATAGCCTGCCAGCTTGCATGCTTGTAAATGGTCGCTGTCCCTATTTCTACATAAAGAAGATGGAGGAAGAGGTGATAATAGAAAGGATTTTAAAAGAAGGCCTTGATCTAAACCTTCCCAAAGAGCTTCTCGAAAAAGCCCATATTATGGGTAGGATAAATATTGTCGTTGAAGAAGACGAGATCACCATAAGAAAGGCGTCAGGGAAAACTGGAAGGCTTGAAGAGATGATCGGCCTTGGGAAAGGTATTTTTAAAAAGGATTCTGTATCTCTTCAGAGGGAATTGAGAGGGGAATGGAAGCTGTGAAGCGAGTTGGCCTTGATACCAACATCTTTATGGGAATTTTCCTTGAGGAAAAGGATAAGTTAGAGCCATCCTTGCAAATATTAAAGCTTATTTCCAATGGCGACCTTGAAGGTGTTGTCAGCAGTATCTCACTAATAGAAGTGGCTACCCTCTTTTATCAGAAGGATGAAAGTCAAAAAGGCAGAAAAGCCATTGATCTCATCAGGGCCCTTTCAAACATAACTATTGTTGACGTTTCAGCGGATATGGCCATTAATATTGCGAGTACCAAGGTCTCGGAAAGACTATCGATAGCTGATGCTGCTGTTATGACTTCAGCTATCGAGCTTAAGTCAGATGTATTTTTGACCTACGACAACGATTTTGCAAAGGTAAAGAAAATCCGATGCATGAAACCGGAAGATTACTTGAAAAAATTAAACGAAGAAGGAAGTCAGTAGTGGTCAATTAGGGATGGTTACCTCTCAGAAGTCCCTACGTGAGTCTATGCCTGTTTTATCCTGGAAACGGCAAAATGGGTTGTAATTGAGAGGTGATCGTCGGGTGAAAGGGGCAGAAGGTCGTAAGCCTGCCAGCTTGTTAGCTTGTTGGCTTGCCGGCTTGTTAGCCTGTAAATGGTCGCTGTCC
>JACQYJ010000046.1 GCA_016208525.1 Deltaproteobacteria bacterium
CGTCAGAGCTATCCCGCTCTCCCGCCGCTCTGCCGCTGTTATCCTGACTACATCACCCCTCTTCAGGCGCAGGAAGAGACTGTTGTCGTCAGTCATGTTTTTCTCCATAAGCGACAGCCCTATGCGCCCTTCAGGGCCGCATCCCACAAGGCGAATCCTCTTGTTGCTTTCAAGTGCCTCGGAAACAATCCTGAATATCGGCCCCTCCGGAAGGGAAGGCCATTTAGCGCCTTTTTGGGCAATTGTCAGAAAGGACATCTTGAGGGCGTCCTTATGGAGCCCGGCTGCCTTTGCAATATTTCTGACCATTTGGGGAGGTTCCCATGAGCGGTCTGTATGGCAGGTATTTCCTTCCTTCCTCAAGGCAGGGCAAACCTCTTTAAAAAGGCAGGGGGAAAGGACAGGAAAACCCCTTTTCACAAGGATGTCCCTGATTCCCAGGAGCCTGCGGGAGGTCAAGAGCAATGCAGGTTCAATAATAGTCACAGCCCCTCCCTTCCTCAGGCTCCCACTGACCCTCTCTATCAGGTCGCATATCTTCGCTGCCTCATCTCTGTCGCCAACCCAGAGTTCGTTGAGGAGGTGCCCCATTATCACAAGGTCAAAGCTCCCATCAGGTATCCTCTCTCCACTCAAAGGGTCCCATCCCCTTACTGCCAGCGGCTCCCCGGCCTCTCCTGCAAGCTCTGCCGCCAGCCTGAGAGCCGGTTCGCTCCTGTCCGCGGCAGTTACCTCGCTTGCGCCGTGATCAAGGGAGGCAAATGACATCGGGGCAGGTCCGCTCCCAAGGTCCAGGACAGAACGGGGCCTTGAAGGCAGATGCCCCAGAACATAGCGGGCCTGGGCATATGAGACAGGCCAGTAAAAGAGGAGATAGGCTCCAAGAAGGGAAGGGTCGTCCATGTATCCCTTCCCCACCAGTTCCCTTTTCCCTGTCAGACCGGAGGAAAGTATCTTTACGCCTGCGGCAACCTGCTTCAGCTCATGAGGAAGGAGGCGGTCGGAAGGCCCGTTTTTATATTTCAGGCGCCTTCTCCAGACATTGAGGAGATTGGGTATCCAGCGGTTGAGGTCTTTAGATATTGGGTCCATATTTTGAAGGGATGAAGGCTGAATAAGGTTTCTAATTCATCCCTTATCCCTCATCCGTCATCCTTGGAAGTTAGGTAACCCGAACTACTTTCTGAGAGGGTCGCCGCCCAGCTTCTTGATAGGGCAGACATTTGCGATTTTGCAACCTTCGCACCGGCAGTTCCAGCCGCCGGTCGCCTTTTCCTTCGGCATGACCGCAGAATGGGCATAACAGCATAATAAACCCCGTGACTTCTAAACCAGACACAGAGAAGGACTTAAATATCCACAGATTTCGCAGATTACCAAAAGTAGGCGCTTCTAAACGAATAATCCTAAAAAAAGCATTTGCCACTGACTTTCAAGTACTAAGAGCAAGTAATTAAAAGATTTTTCGACAAGCATTAGAATCACCTTTTGGGTGAACTGCTCATAATGTTTAAATGTTTATTTGATAAGGTTTTGTCCGTATTTGTCCGTGGCCAACTGCCGTTTTTAGGATAATTTGAATCTGTGAAATCTGCGGAAGTTTTTAGTCTTTTTGCCCCGTATCTCAGTGGTGAATCTAAATCTACATTGAAACCTTTATAACCGTCTTCATATTCCCCCGTTCGTTGAAGTCGCCAATGACCTCCAGAGACCTTGGTTTCAGGGCATTTTTAAGCTCGTCGAATATCTTGTTCGTGGAAGACTCATGGGATATATGCTCGTCCCGAAATGAGTTAAGGTATAGTTTCAGGGACTTCAGTTCTACTATATATTTGTCCGGCACATAACTTATCCTTATGGTTGCAAAATCAGGATACCCCGACCGAGGACAAAGGCATGTGAACTCAGGGAACGAGATATCTACTCGGTAGTCCCTGTCAGTATAAGGGTTTTCCCAGGGTTCTATCTTAGCGTCTTTTATGGCTTTCTCTCCGTATTTCACAACCCCCTCCTGATAAAACTAAGGGCAAAAATTTTACTTTGAGTTTTGAGTTATATTTTGCTTTCTATCTCTTTCCATGGCGCAGGTTTGCCTATGGCATAACCCTGGGCATAATCCACGCCGATTTTTTTCAGGACTTTTATTATCTCCTCATTTTCCACAAACTCGGCAACGGTTTTAATCCCCATGCCTTTTGCCACATCAACTATAGCCTTGACAAAGAGCCGGTCATAATTGTCCTCGTGCAGCCTCTTTATAAATGAGCCGTCAATCTTGATGTAGTCTACCCCCATCTCTCTTAAATATATAAACGAGGTAAAACCAACGCCGAAATCGTCCAGAGAAAAATGACAGCCAATGGATTTCAGGGCATTGATAAATTTGACAGCCTTGTCTATATCCCGTACCGTGGCGGTTTCCGTAATCTCAAATATGAGATGATCGGGATCAACATTTTGTTTCAATATGACGGATTTAAGAAAGGCAAGAAGTTCATTGTCTTCCAAATCCTTTCCCGAAAGGTTAATACTGAATGATATTTCTTTTCCCTGACGATGGATCTCTGCATGGAGTTTTATTACCTTTTCTATGATAACTCTGTCAATGGCGCCAACAAGCCCGAATATCTCGGCCGTATCTATGAATGCGCCTGGAAGAAGGATAGCCCCGTCCCCGCCGCGCATTCGCGCGAGGGCCTCGCAGTGGTGGATTTTATTGTCTTTCAAGTCAAGTATGGGCTGAAACCACGGAAGAAAGTGGTCTTGATTAAGCGCATTCTGTATGCGCTCTTTTTCCTTAATCCTTGAATGAATCTTCTCCAGATCATGGTCTTCAGGGTGGTAGAGATGGCATCTGTTCCGCCCGCTCGCCTTGGCGCGATACATTGCAATATCTGCGCGCGACAACAGCTCACTTACCGCAGCGCCATGTTCAGGATAGAGGGCAATGCCGATGCTTGCGGTAAAACGGGTAGTAAACGGCGTGAAATAAAGGCCTTCTATCCTCTTTCTCATAACCTCGGCAACATCCAGCGCATCATTTTTATTTATATCCGGTATAAAAACCGCAAATTCATCTCCGCCAAGGTGAGCCAACACACTCTCCCTATGAACATCTTCCACGCTATTTTTCAACAAACCTGCTGTATGACGCAAAAATTGATCCCCGATATTATGCCCGTATATCTCATTGATAGTCTTAAACTCGTCTATATCAATCAAGAGGAGAGCCGCAGTAAATCCCCCCTTTGATAAAGGGGGGAAACCTTTTATTCCCCCTTTGAAAAAGGGGGCGGGGAACCCATCCGAAGGATGGGTCGGGGGATTTTGGGCAGCCTGTATCCATTTATCCATAAGTTCCATAAACCGCACACGGTTGTACAGTCCTGTCAGTTCATCATAAGCGGCGAGATATTCCGCCCTGTCTTCAGCCTTCTTCTTTTCAGTAATGTCTTCCTGTATTGCAAGGAACTGGACAATCTCTCCTCTCTCGTCCTTAATGGGAGCGATTTGAGCGGTAGCCCAGTAGTATTGGCCGTTCTTCTTCTTGTTTTTAAAGGTATATCTGAATGTCTTTCCGGCAAGGATGGTATTCCAGAGTTTTTCATATTCAGCCTTGGTAGTCTCGCCGGAGGCAAGTATCCGCGGGTTCTGGCCAACCGCCTCTTCCTTAGACCATCCGGTTATCTGCTCAAACATGGGATTTACATATTCAATATTCCCCTTGATGTCTGTAAGAAATACAATGTTTATGCTCTGCTCAAGCGCAAATGCAAGCTTTTTAAGCTCCGCTGTTTTGAGCTCAATCTCTCCGGCCATCTCGTTTATAGCCTCAGAAAGCTGCTCGATCTCATCCCCTGTCTTTATATCGAGCCGCGCCTTGAATTCGCCGTGCGCTATGGCGTCCGCCCTTTCATGTATTTTCTCGATGGCCGCGGCAAAATGCCGCGATAAGAATCGGGACAGAAAAAGACCTGAAGCAAGCAGCGCAAAGGCGGCTGCGGCCATAATTACCCATGACATCTTCCATGCCGCATAAACCCCCTCCGCAGCCCGGGCAGCCTCTTTTGCCTCGGCTTCGCGCAGCTTCTTCATTCGCTCTATGAGAGGATAGCTCCACCGGTAATCCATTTCCTCCATAAGCCGCGCAGCGTCTTCGCTCCCGATGGGATGAGGAATTGCAAATATCTTCAGGGACAGCCTTTGTATGTTCAGCCATGCGGTCGCAGCCTCGTCCGCAATCCTCTTTTTTTCAACAGCCTGTGCGCCTGAAATGAACTGTAGTAGCCGCAGATCCGTTTCACGGGACGCATTTTGAAAATCGTCAAAATATTTTTTATCGCCGGTAATAATCCAGTCGTTGCCGGGCATAAGCGCCTGATCCAGCGCAAGCATAAGATTGTCAATCCTGAGCACATCTTCGGATTTCGCAGCAGCCGCGGCAACGGCGTTATACAGGACGCGCTGATTGCGCAGGCCGACAAGTCCCGTAACAAAGAAAATGAAGAGGAGGAAACCAAAAAATGCGTAGAAAAACTTCGCGCGTATCTTAAATCTCATAATGCCTCCCTTTTCCTGTTCCCGTATTGTCAAAATCTAACCACAGAGAACACAGAGAAGTAATGGGTTTTAAAAGGTTCTTATACTCAAAATTTATCTCTGTGCCCTCTGTGGTTTGCAGTTTTAGGTATCATATCAATCCCCTGAAAGTCAAGCTGTTACTCATGTGGAGTTTCCTTAATTTTTAAAATCAGTCTCTTTTTTCTTTTGTAGAAACAGACCTTTAGGTCTGTTGGAACGTGGGGAAAAATCGCGACTTAATAACAGGGCTAAAGCACTGTTTCTACGATAGATTCCAACCTAAACTGACATGACATGGTTTGTCGCCCCCGATCATGAAAACCCATCCCCACCCTGACCCTCCCCTTGAAGGGGAGGGAACA
>JACQYJ010000220.1 GCA_016208525.1 Deltaproteobacteria bacterium
ATGGACGGTTTTACCTTCCTCAGGATAATGGCAAGCAACTTCCCTACCCCGACCATAGTGGTCAGCTCGCGGAACGATTCCCAGAATGTGTTCAAGGCCCTTGAGCTTGGCGCAGTGGATTTTATCGAAAAACCAACTCACCAGGCATCCCGCGAGCTTCTGAAGATCAGGGACGAACTCCTTTACAAGGTTGGGATGGCCGCTCAGGTGAGCGTAAACAGGATAAAGACTTTGCAGGCGCCTGATGTTGCCGCGTCACCGGTTAAACCGGTTGTTCCGTCAGCTACGGGAACAGAGTTTTCCCTGATAGCCATAGGGGCATCTACCGGAGGTCCGTCGGCGCTTCAGACTGTCATGTCCATGCTTCCGCCTGATATCCCTTCTGCTGTCGTCATCTCCCAGCACATGCCTCCAGGGTTTACAAAGACCTTTGCAGGGAGGCTCAACAAGTTTTCTCCGTTTGAGGTGAAGGAGGCCGAGAATGGGGATATCGTCCGTCCAGGAAGGGCGCTCATATCTCCCGGAGGATTCAATATGACCTTTATTAAAAAGGGGGCATCTGTGGCAGCCTGTCTTCTCCCTGGCGAGGATTTGGACAGGTACGTACCGTCCATAAACAGGATGTTTGTGTCAGCCTCTGAGTTATTCGGCAGCAGGGCAGTAGCTGTTGTCATGACAGGGATGGGAAACGACGGAAAGGAAGGTGTCGTAAAGATAAAGAGTGCAGGGGGGAAGATCATTGCCCAGTCAGAGGATACATCGGTCATCTTCGGGATGCCGAGGGAGGCAATTGCGACAGGTATGGTAGACGCGGTATTGCCACTCCAGGGGATTGCAGATGGGATAGTGGCAATGTGCAAAACAGGGTAAAAAGATTTATCCGTAAAAACTAAAAATTAACCGCAGAGACGCGGAGGCGCTGAGTTAAACATATTTAAATTATTGGTTTTTTTCTCTGTGCCTCTGCGCCTCCGCGGTGGGAACAGGAGTTTTTAAGATTTTATCAAAAATGATTTGCTGTGAAGAGTAAAAGGCAAAGCCAGGGACAATTATGATTCAGGAGATAACCCTTCACGGGAGGGTCGAAGACAGTATAGAGTTCTATGCAACTATCGCCGGCCGCGGACTGGTGTACAGCTATTTCTATGAACCCTCAGAAGGCTCTTCAGACAGGTTCTTCTTCGGAGGAAGGGAGTTTGTTATTGATAAGGAGGGGATAAGGCACAAAGGCAACGGCGGCAGCGTCTGCGAATATATGTTCGGCGTTGAGCAGCCTGTGAAAGACATGGTAAGAAGGGACGTATTAAACCGGCTTGCCATGTACGGAGCGCTGTTTGATAACGAAACCGGAAAGGTTGTATTCACAGACAAGACAGACGGGTATTACATGTATGACAGGGTTTTTCTGGAGGGGAACGCCGTAAGCAACTACTACTTCTTCATAGACATTGACCTGCGCGGAGATATTGGCTCCCAGCAGGAACAGGTACTGAAGCTTGTCGGCAAGACCCTCAAATACTCCCCGGCAGTGGGGAAGGGAGACGATGTCTCTCTTATGGCGGAATTGACAGCAGACTTAGACGGTTATAACCCCGTCATTTTTCTCTTCCGGCTTGTAAACCGCTTTCACAAGAGGTACTACGACCTTTTCAGGGACCTTTATGCCGAGAAGAAGGAGATATCCCCGGAAAGTGAAAAGGTGCTGGCTTCTCTTGTGAAAGAGTTCAATATAGACCAGTATCAGCAGGAGAGGATAAAGATTGATGTCATATACAACCATCCTGAGAACAAACGGGTTCTGGATGAGTACAAAGAGATCCTAATCTCTCTGGAAAAAATGGAGGAGATAGACCATTCCTACATAACTTCTCTAAACAGGCTAAGATCTCTGGCCATGAAGAACAATATCCCTCTCTCCCTGTTTGATCTCCTTGATGAGCTTCTGCTTAAAGACAAGAAACTTATCCAGGGTGAGGAGCCTGACTATATCAAGCACAGCAGGGCATTACTGGACGGGCTGTTCATAATAGACGGCGGGTTTGGAGCAATACTTAGCAAGCAGGACCTTTTAAAACTCCTCTTTGACAAGAAGCGTTCCCTGGAAAACAGGGACCTTGCGTTTGACAGTCTTTTGCTGGACGTAGGAAAGGCCTGTGACGAGAGCTTCCAGAAGGGCGACTCGAGGGCCATGGAGAGGTTCAGTGAGCTCATCACATATTTCGACAGATTTGATACCACATCAGCCATGATCAGCAGGATGGCCTTTATGGATGAGGATATCCAGGTAGAAAAACTGAGGAGTATCCTTGGAAATAAAAGAGCCATTGAGGAGATACAGGCAGGGCTCTTCGAGACCCTCTTTATCTCGGACCTCCTTAAAAATATATATCTTTCCACTTCAGGCAGAAGGAAGGTCATTGCCCTGAGCAAGGGGCTTGATGATGTCGAGAAGGGGTACAAGTCCCTGAACGAAATTACCAGCAATATTGCTCATATTAATGAAGAGGACAGGACATTCCATCTGCTATACAACACCGCGAGGGAGAAGCTGAAAAAGATACCAGGCGCCATGGAAGGGAAGGGGGATCATGACAAGCTTCTCAAGGAGACATTGAAAGATCTTCTGCATGAAGGCCCGGTAAAAAGAATACCAAGGGAGATAATGAAGAGGGTCTTCATAGCGCTTAAGATGGAGATATTCTATGTCAATGATATACTGCCTAAGATAATGGATACCTTTGACATGAAGCCGAGGGAGGATTTCCTTCATAACAGCGGGTTTGACAGGTTCTACGTAGAGGATATAGAGAGGCAGTATATGGAGAGGTATGATGTCCCCCCGGAGGTTGTAA
>JACQYJ010000221.1 GCA_016208525.1 Deltaproteobacteria bacterium
AAGCTCAGGGCGAACGGTGGTCAGGTTGAAATCATTGACTTTATTCCGTTCGTGGTGAGCCTGTCGAACCACAGAAAAGACTTTTTACGAGACTATCATCTTTTGAGTGCACAGAGAAAAGATTTAAAACAGGGGTTTTTCTTTTGGTATTAATGGGTTTTCTCAGTGTGCTCTGTGGTTCGATTGCAGGATTTAGGATTTACTTAAAATATACAGAAAACCTTCTCAACAGGGTAAGACAACCTGAAGAGCCCCAGTATCTTAGCCAGGCAGGTATAATCAAATGACTCCATCAAGTCCAAACAATCGTCCCCTCTATAACAGCAGGATAATTAATACCTATATAAAACTCATCAGAAGTAGATACAGCTATATAAACATCGGCGAATTATTGAGTTACGCCGGAATGGAGCCTTATCAGGTCGAAGATGAAGGTCACTGGTTCACGCAGGAACATATCAACCTGTTTCATGAAAGACTCAAACAATTGTCAGGGAATAAAGAGATTGCCAGGGAGGCAGGCAGATACGCAGCATCACCCGATGCATTAGGTATTATGAGACCGTATCTCCTCGGGCTTGTGGGACCAGCAAGGGCTTATGAGATAGTTGGGAAAATTGCGTCAAATTTCACCAGATCTTCCCGTTATGAATCAAGTCTCCCGGCGCCTAACAAGGTAGAGATCACTGTTACACCAAACGAAGGGGTAAACGAGGAGCTCTTTCAGTGTGAAAACAGAGCGGGATATATGGAAGCCATTGCAATGATGTTTGGTTATAACCCCCCAACAATAGAACATCCTGAGTGTATTTTTAGGGGAGGGAATGTCTGCCGATATATCGTTTCATGGGAAGAATCCAGGGCAATATATTGGAAAAGGATGGGAACGATAGCAGCCCTTCTTCTTTTTCCGCTTCTCATTGGTGGTGTTTTTTTAGATCCGCATCTTTCATTTACTACACTTTTGCCCGTTTCCCTTTCTGCAATCCTCTTTCTTAACTTGTATGCCGCAAATATTGAAAGAATAGAATTGAGGGCGGCAATAGACAAGCTCCTGGATCAGATAAATCTGAATTATAACAACATCCTGACGTTAAACGAGGTAGGCCAGGCCCTAAGCAAGCGTATTGATAAAAATGATATTCTGGTGGAGGTTGTGCAAATCCTTGAGAACAGGCTGGATTATGATAGAGGCATGGTTTTTTTAGCAGACAAAGACGAACAGAAGACGAGGTTGATTTACCAGGCAGGATTTGGATATACCTACGATCAGTTCACTATGTTGAAAACGACGGAATTCCATTTAGACAACCCTGAGTCAAAAGGCGCATTTGTCGTCTCTTTTCGTGAACAAAGACCTGTTATGATAGGAGATGTTGAAGATATAAAATGGTCCCTTTCACCGCACAGCCTTGAGTTTGTCAAGCGGATTGGCGCCAAATCCTTCATCTGCTGCCCTATAGTTTATGAAGGAGAATCATTGGGGATCCTCGTAGTTGATAACGTAAAGAAAAAAAGGCTATTGAGCCAGAGTGACGTTAATCTGCTGATGGGAATGACTCCTGGAATAGGGATATCTATCCATAATGCAAGGTTGATTGAGGATGCTATTAGTCAATTTAAGTCTGTCATTCAGGTATTAGCCGCAAGCATAGAAACGAGGGACCCTTTGACAGCCGGTCATTCTGAAAAGGTGGCAGAATATGTTGTGGGGATATGCGAAGAGATGGGAATGTCTGAAGATTATACCGAGATGCTCCAAATAGCGGCATTGCTTCATGATTACGGAAAGATAGGAATCGATGACAACATCCTGAAGAAACCCGGGAGACTGACACCTGAAGAGACAATAATAATCCGGACGCACTCAGATAAGACAAAAAATATTCTGGAACGAATGGACTTTAAAGGGATATACCGCGAGATTCCCGAAATCACCCGCAGTCACCATGAAAATCTAGATGGAAGCGGTTACCCGAGGGGTCTCAAGGAAGAGGAGATCCCACTGGGCGCCAAGATAATCTCTGTAGCAGACTTTTTTGAGGCAATAACTTCAAAACGTCATTACAGGGAACCGATGTTGTTGAAAGACGCCTTTGAACTCCTCTTTGATAAGGTAGGTTCATCCTTTGACAGCAGGGTGGTGGAGGCCCTTGCTTCTTACTATAAGAAAAGAGGCAAATAACCGAGCCTCTTGCAAAAGTCCCCTTTTGTGTCATTCCGAACGAAGTTGTAGAAACATGGCTTCAGCCATGTTAACAGGTCTGAAGACCTGTTTCTACGGGATAAAAAAATCCCCGGCTGAAGTGAGACGTGAGACGTAAGACGTGAGACGTAGGGGCGGGGTATCCCCGCCCATTAACTCCCGCTGGTCGAAATGACAAAACTGCGTTTCTTCGAGTTTTGCAAGACCCTCACTTGATATATTTAAGACATCGCATTTAAAGAGATGTATAGGGGAATTTATGCTTGATGAAAAACAAAAACTTAACCAGATCATTAGCCTGAGTCAGGAAATTGCCAGGGTAAACGACCTCGACATACTCCTTGAGCACATCCTCACTGTGTCATGTCGATTTGCCAACGCTGATGCCGGATCCATATATATCAGGGAGGGAAACTACCTGAAATTCAGCTACACTTTGAACAAAACCATGCAGAAGAGGCTGCAACCAGGACAGAAGCTTATCTATTCCACCTTTACGACACCTGTCGATAACGAATCAATATGCGGTTATGTGGCAGGCATAGGCGAGATGCTCAATATACCGGATGTCTATGAGCTCAAGGATAATGTCACTTACGCATTCAACAAAAGCTATGACAATATCTCCCAATACCGCACGAAGTCTATGCTAACCTTCCCTATGAAGAACCTCCAGGGTGAAGTTATTGGCGTGCTCCAGCTAATAAATTCAATGAGTGAAGACGGAAACATCATCCCTTTTTCAAAAGATGATGAACAGTATATAATCCACTTTGCCAACAACGCGGCCATTGCCATAGAAAGGGCCAAGCTTACCAGGGACATCATCCTCAGGATGATCAGCATGGCGGAGCTTAGAGATCCGAAAGAGACAGGCGCCCATGTAAACAGGGTGGCCGGATATGCCGTTGAGATATACGAGGTATGGGCAAGCCGCCGCGGTGTATCCAAGAGTGAGATAGGAAAGAACAAGGACATATTGAGGATCGCCGCCATGCTCCATGATGTCGGCAAAGTGGCCATCTCGGACATGATCCTTAAAAAACCTGCCCGCCTCGATCATGCTGAATACGAAATCATGAAGACGCACACATATCTTGGTGCAAGACTCTTTGCCATATCCCACTCCGATTTCGACCAGGCCTCAGCCCAGGTGGCACTCTGCCACCATGAACGCTGGGACGGAAACGGGTATCCGGGGTACATTAACGTCATGACAGGCCTGTGTCTGCCGGGTTACGAAACCAGCGAAGGCAAAGCCATTGGCCGTAAAGGCGAAGAGATACCGCCATTTGGAAGACTTGTGGCAATAGCGGATGTATACGACGCCCTATCATCCCAACGTGTTTACAAGGAGCCATGGGATCAAGAGCAGGTTTTGGTTGAATTAAGGAAAGAGAGGGGAAAACAGTTTGACCCAGATATGGTAGATGCCTTCTTTATAGCCCTCGACTCGATCAATGCAGTGGGAAAGAGGTATATTTGACGGCAAAAAAAGGGACGCAACCCTTTTATAGCACTGAAAAGAGAATGATGGATATAACATGAAATTGAAAGTGCCATACTTCAGGCAGGAGAATGAGACCCACTGCGGGGTTGCGTGCATCCGAATGGTGTTGTCGTTTTATGGCTTGGGAGTCTCTGAGTTTGAATTGGCTGATGAATGCGAAACCGGCTGGCTCGGCAATACCTGTGGAGAACTTGTTCAAGGCGTTATAAAATATGATTTTGAGGCAAAGGAGCTTGAGAATGTCACTCATGACTACTTGGTTTCCTTGATTGAGAGCAATAGCCCGTTGATCGTACTTTTAGACCCTGCCGTTTTGTATGGAGGGATTGAGGGTTTCGGGCATTTTGTGGTTATTACCGGATGTGAGGGAAACAGGATATGGTATAATGATCCTGACTTGGACCGGGATTTAATGAGAGATGCGGATGAATTTTTCAGGGCCTGGGAGTCGTTTTCTTTTAAGGGGGTAAGGATATGGAAATCTACGAAAAAGTAAGGAAGTACCTGTATGAAAATATAGGACATCTGACCACTGCCGGAACTCCAAGATACGACGTTAAAGAGAATGCTTGGAAGGTGCCGGTCCTGTGTAAGACCGAAAGAGGGATTATCGTTATAGGCGAGTTTGAGCTTGACAAGGACGGCAATTTCTTAAACATCCCTACAAAACAAGAGATGCTGAAGACTGTTGAGATGGAGATGGAAAGGCTTCCATACCTTTATTACGGGTCAAAAAAGGAACTGGATGAGCATAAGATCAGGCCGGTAATAATCTGAATGGAAGATTGAGGGACGCTTTCCGAATTAATTACTCTCCCAGTATTCTTTCCGCCTCTTCCCTGTAAGCATCCATTATATAAGGGATCCCTGATACCTTTGAGGCCTCCTCAGTCAGGGCCATCAGGTCCCTGCGGGAGATGGTTGATAATCTGAAATTGCGGTTCCCGGCCATCAGCTGCTGCAATCCTGCTCTTAACTTCTGGCACATTGTATAGACGCCTATGGCGCCGAGAGGCATCTGGTTTATTTCGTTTCCATACTTCCCTTTGAGTTCCTCATAGCAGACAAAGATATCCTCCTTCTTTGTCCCGTGTTTTGATACCGTCTTTGGCAGGGTCCCTTCACTCAACCACTTTCCGATATTCTTTCCGACCATGGCAGGTATCATCAACGCCCTTCCCATGCAGACCGCCTTTACATACGGACTCCCCATGGCCATGGCCTTGAACACTCCGTCCTCGGAAGAAAACCCGCCTCCTATGGCAATGTCAGGGAGCTTCATCACCCTCTTCGCCAGTTTTTCACAAAACTGATATACGAGGGATTCTATAAAGAAGGTAGGAATCCCCCACTCGTTCATCATTGGCCACGGGCTCATTCCTGTGCCGCCCCCTGCGCCGTCAACAGTTATCAGGTCTATCTTCGCTTCAGCCCCGTAACGCAGGGCCTTGGCCAGATCCAACTGAGAATATGCCCCGGTCTTTAGCCTGATCCTTTTGAAACCGAGGCTGCGCAGGCGCTCCACTTCCTTTAAAAAACCATCCCTGTCCACAAAGCCCATACGGGAGTGCCTTTCGAACTCCCTGATAGCTCCGGCATTGTATGCTTCCTGGATTCCCTTGTTGCCCGGGTCAGGGATGACTATATACCCTCTCTTTTTAAGGTCAGCGGCAGACTCTATCTTGTTTACCTTTACCTCTCCGCCTATGCACTTGGCCCCCTGTCCCCATTTAAGCTCAATTGTCTCAAGGTCGTGCCTCTCCCGGAGATACTCCGCAACTCCCAGCCTTGTATCCTCCACATTCAACTGGACGGCAATCTCGCCAAATCCTTCGTGGAATCTCCTGTATGTCTCTATCCTGCGGTCCATCTCAGGGGACCACCTGACCTTGCAGTTGTCGTCCAGTTCAAGACCGGGATCAACGCCGCAGACGTTTTCTCCGACCACAACAGTAATCCCTGTGATAGCTGCGCCAACAGCGATATGCTCCCAGTTCCTCCGTGCAATCTCAGTTGAGCCCAACGCGCCGGTAAAAACGGGCAGGCGCATCCTGACCTTATTGTCCCAGCCGTATTCTGTTTCTGTGTTCACCAGGGAGAAGAGGGCAGTATCAGGCCCGGCCTCAATCCCTTCGGGCATCCCCTTGGCCCCGGCGGCATAACCCTGGATGTTCAGATGTGAATAGTCAACCGGATAGTTTTTGTCGGCCCCTGCGGTTATCTCTCCGAAAGGTTTCGGGTAGAGCATCTCGCGGCCGCGGAAAGCTGCCTGAAATGTCTCGCACCCTCCCGTGCACCCGTCCAGGCACGCCACGCATATTCCCGACATGGGGACAACGTCCTTTATTCGGTTGAAGCTTCCGGTTGCATCGCTTGCATTGGGCTGTCTAAGGTTTGCCATAATCACC
>JACQYJ010000047.1 GCA_016208525.1 Deltaproteobacteria bacterium
CGTCACGGAGTCTACAAGCCCTCTTATTGTCATTACAGCCATAGTTCCCTCCTATCTGTACAAAATAAGACCGTCAATATTGTTGAAATGCTCGTCGTATGTGAAGAGCGACAGGCCATGCCTCATTGCGGAGGCAGCGACCCACATATCGTTTGTAGGTATAGGCTTTCCTTTTTTCTTCAAATCCCAGTATATCTTTGCATAAAACTCGGCAGTTTCTTCATCAACCAGAACAACTTCAACGCGCGGAGAGTCCAGGAACTGCTCCAACTCGCTTTTGTTTTGCAGTTCTTTGCTCCCTCCTTTAAAGCCGCTGAACAACTCTCCCAGAACAACAACGTTTATTCCTATATATTCGGGGATTTGTAATGTTTTCACCGCAGCGGCATCATCTCTCTTGAAGGCAGCATAGGCATTGGTATCTATAAGTATCCTCTTCATGTGGAGTTCCCCTCTTTAAAGACGCTTTCAAACAATGATAGCATATTGATGCACTACTTGCTATCAAATTTAATCATCCTCTCCCTCTCCTCATTCTCCTTATCACCCTTGTAATATCTTCGTCATATCCCCTTACCGAGTAGGGATGTGTCCTGTAAAAGACCGATTCGTATTCTATGACCTCACCGTCCTCTGTTGTCAGCCAGGGGACGCCTTCGTGGGAGTGTTCGCTGATCTGGTTTGCGTTCATGTCGGAGAGCCTGTTTAACACGTCGTCTATAAGTGCGACCTCGTTGGCCATCAGCTTGGAAAGGTCTGCCTTTTTGCGCGGCAGGTATTTGGTCTGGGGGAAGCTGAAATAATCGCTTTTGACCTTCTCGATCTCCTCGTCCTTTATCATCCTGTCAACGATCTTCTTGAACTCCACAGGGGTAGGGCCGTATTTATTCTTGATGTATGATGCGCCGATAAGCTGCTCTTCGTACTTTTCATAGAAATCAAAATCAATGAAGTAAAGGAGCTTGTAGATAACCGTCTCGCCGATATTGGGTTTTGAGCCGACCTTGTTCCGGATGTAGAGCAATACCTCTTTGAACTTTTCCACGTTTTTCTGAGGGACATTGATCCTTAATTGAGGCTTAACCTCCTCCAGTTTCTTGCCACCGGTTAAAACTACTTCCGGCAACCTTTCGGAATCGAGCAGGGCTTCAACGGAAATGTGAAACACCCCGGAGAGCTTTACCAGTTCATCGGCCGATATCTTTCTTTCTCCGTTTTCAATCTGGGAAACTGACGGGCGAGGGACGCCAAGCGCATCGGCGAGCTTTTGCTGGCTCATCCCAAGTCTCTCCCGCAATTCCTTTACCCGTTTTCCAAGCTTTGAATAGATATCCAACATCGCTCTCTCCTGTTTTTCAGATGATAATCTATGTCAGATAATTTGTCAAGCATATGTTAGATTTTAGAACAACACTCGAAGGGCAGGGGCAAGCCCAGCCCCTACAATTTTCGCCGGCATCATTTTGGAAATAACCCTACCTCAGGCTTAAAATCAAGCAATCACATTCAACGTCTTTAACTCTGTACATTGCTCAATACTGGAAAAATCCTTGTCGTTATGGAAAAGTGTAAGATTGTTTTCAATGGCAATGGCTGCAATAAGGCAATCTATGGTCTTTCGCACAGTTTTGCCCTTTTTCATGCACTGCCGGTATATATTTGCAGCCTCGATATACGTATCAATACCTGTCGGATTATAGATAGGAAATGCGAGGAGGTCTTCTGTAATTTCCCTGGCTTCCTTGTCGTCTTTGATACCTTGCAGTATCTCAGTCAGGACTATCCCTGTAAGACATGTATCCTCTTCACCCTCAATAAGGCGGTGTAAAGTATAGCGATAAGCAGTATCTCGCCCCTGCAGGAAATCTATCCAGACACTGGTGTCAACCAGTATTATAACCTGCTTGCCCTCATCTCATTCAAGTTCCCTTCCCAGGCTATCCTCCCTTCAAACTTAAGAATCCCCTTCCTTTTAATCTTCTTGACCAGCTCCTCAAGGGCATAGTTCACCAGCTCTTTTTTTGTCTTCATGTGGGTGAGCTTGAGCCCTTCTTTAACAAGTCTATCATCAATATCTACATTTGTCCTTGCCATAAAGACCTCCTTTAAAGTTATACACCAAATATATCATTTTTATGTGTATAGCACAGAAAATGAAAATGAACTTACTCATTTCCCAAACATCATCCTAAGCGCCACAATCAATAGAAAACCGCCAAACAACTTTTTTAACAGCAGATCAGATACCGGCTGAATCATGGATGCCCCAAGGAGGCCGCCGAAAAAGAAACCGAGGCAGATCAAAGGCGCCGCTTGAAGGTCAACATACCCGTTGGTATAATACTTCCATGCTGCAAGCAGTCCAATGGGAGGAATCATGATGGCAAGTGTTGTCCCTTGGGCAAGATGCTGTGAAAAGCCGAAGAGATAGACAAGGGCAGGAATCAGTATAGTTCCTCCTCCGAGGCCGAAGATACCCCCGAAGATACCAGCCACCAGGCCTAATATAAGGAATTCAGATGCAATAAGCATGTTGCTCCTCCTGTAAGGGTGCGGTCGTCGCACCCTGGGCGGGGAAACCCCGCCGCTACCGATTCGGTATGATCCAGATAGATTCCTTCTTCAGCGACACCCTGCTCTCTTTCCCCTCATAAAGCCCCAGCTTCTTGAAGGCGTAAGATGGGACGTTTATATGAAGAGTCGGGCCGTTCTCTGCATGAAATAGTACCAGGTAGGTAGGTCCCTGCTCTACTATCTCCATAATATGGCCTGAGATGATATTCTCCGACAGCCCCTCCCTTACCGGCCTGTCTTCCCTGAGGATCATAACCTCTTCAGGCCTTATGCAGAACTCAACCTCTTCCGAAATGGGCAAAGGTACAGGAGATGGGGCAATCACACGGAACCCTGCTGACTCTATGGATACAGTCCCTTCACTGATGGAAACGACCTTACCCCTGAATATGTTCTTTATGCCGAGGAACTTTGCCACCTTTTTGCTCTTAGGCCTGTAGAAGACTTCTTCCCTGGTCCCGACCTGCTCCATCTTTCCCTCGTTCATAACAGCGATCCTGTCGCCCAGGATGAACGCCTCTTCCAGGTCATGGGTGACCATTATTGTAGGTGTAGAAAATCTGCTCCTGATCCTTTTCAGGTCAACCCTCAGCTTGGACCTTACAGGATGATCAAGGGCTGCAAAAGGCTCATCAAGAAGGAACAGGGACGGTTTCACAATCAATGTCCGCGCTATGGCAACTCTCTGCCTCTGTCCTCCTGAAAGCTCGGAAGGGTATCTGTTTTCAAGCCCTTCGAGCCTGAGGATGGAAAGAAGCTCTGTGACCTTTTCCTTTATTGTCTGTTTTGGCTCACCGGATATTCCGTATGAGACATTGCCGTAGACAGTCATGTGGGGGAAGAGGGCATAGTCCTGGAATACATACCCGATCTGTCTCTTATTCAACGGAAGACTGACAGATTCTTCCGAATCAAAGTATGGCTTCCCGTTCATCCTCATACACCCTGAGTCAGGGGTCATAAGGCCTGATATACACTGGAGGGTCAGGCACTTCCCGCTGCCGGAAGGTCCGAAGAGTACCATAAGTTCGTTTTCGACTTGCAGGGAGAGATCGAGATGGAAGGTTCCCAGGGACTTTTTGAAGGAGAGTTCAAGCATAGGGCTGAGGGCTGAGGGCTGAGGGCTGAGTTTATTCATCCTTCATCCCTCATCCTTTATCCTTATTTAGTTTCCCATAATATTTATGCCTGTGTCAACGTAGTGTATCTCGCCGGTTACACCGCTGGAAAGGTCGCTGAGGAGGTATAGACCGGAGTTCCCGACCTCTTCTATGGTTACATTCCTCTTCATGGGGGACTTTTCTTCCGCGCGGTTCAGCATATCTTTGAAATTTCCAATCCCCATAGCAGCCAGGGTCTTTATGGGGCCTGCTGATATGGCATTTACCCTTATCCCTTCCGTTCCGAAGTCAACAGCCATGTATCTTACCGATGCCTCAAGGGCTGCCTTTGCAACGCCCATTACCGTGTAGTTGGGTATGTACTGTCTGGCGCCGTGATAACTTAGGGTGATGATACTGCTGTTCCTCCCCTTCATTAAAGGGTATGCCCTTTTGGAAACAGCAATGAAGGAATAGACGCTCACATCCATGGCCAGTTGGAACCCCTCTCTGGATGTATTGATCAGCATCCCCTTGAGTTCCTCCTTGTTGGCAAAGGCAATAGAGTGGACCAGCATATCGAGACCCCCAAAGGCGTCATTTACGGCATTAAAGCAGTTATCCATATCCACCTCCCTCGAAACATCGCAGGGAATGATAACCTTAGACCCTATACTTTCCGCCAAAGGCCTGACCCTCTTTTCCAGAGTTTCGTTTGCATAGGTAAAGGCCAGTTCTGCCCCCTCTCTGTGAAGCGCCTCCGCAATACCCCATGCGATACTCCTTTCATTGGCCACACCCATTATCAAAGCTTTTTTGCCACTAACAATACCCATCTGTATAATCCCTCCTAAATTTAAAGCTGTCATTTAATAACATGTTTCTATTACAAATTCAATATCTTTAAATAGTTCAATGCGTCCTGACGACAGATTCCTCCATTATTACGCTTCAACCTAAATCCTGCAATCGAACCACAGAGCACATAAAGAAACACAGAGGATTTCTCCGTGAAACTCCGTGATCTCCGTGCCTCTGTGGTGAGTAGTTACAATCATTATTGCATATCAAAGATGTTCTTGACTTATTAAGTTTAATAAATTATTATAATTAATAATGTGGCATATTAAAGAGCATCGAAGCACAGAAAAAATATGTGAGAAATTGCCGTCAGAAGTTGTTAAGAAATACGAACTTTGGAAAGACCTTGTGTTCAGGCATGGGCCGGAAAAATTAAGAGAGTTTCCAGGGTTTCATGATGAAAAATTAAAAGGGAAACGGGAAGGACAACGTTCATCCCGTTTGAGTTTACAGTTTAGGGTTATTTATACCGTGGAACGAGATATTATCACTGTTTTTGTTTTAGAGATAACACCACACAATTATTAGGAGGATTTATGCGCACACTTAGCCATAATCAATTTGTTGCAGCAAAACCCCATGCAAGCCTTACAACAGGCGAAGTTATTAGAATGCTTCGTGAGTTGAAGGGTTGGACTCAAATCGAGCTTGCTGAACACTCTGGTATTAGCGCAACAAATATTAGTCTCCTGGAAAATGGAAAGGTAGATATTGGTAAGAAACGTGCAGAACAGTTAGCAAAAGCATTTGATATCCATCCCGCTATTATCATGTTTCCTGAGTACGAGGTAGCGGAAATCAAAAAAGCTGCCTAATTTAGAGAGATAATGAAGATATACGAATCCGACACAATTGCTGCTATTGCCACTCCCACAGGGGAAGGGGGGATAGGTATTGTTCGACTTAGCGGCGGTCTTTGCCCCGAAATTGCAGGGAGAATATTAAAGAGGAAGGCATCAGGCCCGTGGGAATCCCACAGGCTTTATTACGGCCACGTCATTGATCCTGAAACAGGCGTGATAGTGGATGAGTCGTTATGCGTCCTGATGAAGGCTCCCGGCAGCTATACAAGGGAGGATGTGCTGGAGATCCACTGCCACGGAGGATCACTTGCAACAGAGCTGGTTCTGGAACTTGCATTGAGGATCGGTGCAAGGCCGGCTGAGCCGGGAGAGTTCACAAAAAGGGCATTCCTGAATGGCCGCATAGACCTTACCCAGGCAGAGGCAGTCGTAGACCTGATCCGGGCAAAGACATCGGCAGGACAATTTGCCGCATCGGAACAATTGACCGGAAGGCTTTACGGTGAGCTTATGGATGCGAAGAAGAGACTATTATCCGTTCTTGTTCATCTTGAGGCATACATAGACTTTCCGGAAGAGGATATTGAGCTTTCTACAAAAGAGGGGTTTCTCAACTCCCTGACTGAAGTCTCCTCACTGTTGAATCGCCTTGTCTCATCCTACGAAGAGGGGAAGATATACAGGGACGGCCTGACTACAGTAATTATAGGGAGGCCTAATGTGGGAAAGTCGTCCCTTTTAAACCAGCTGCTAAAGGAAAAGAGGGCAATCGTGACCTGGTTTATTGTTGTC
>JACQYJ010000222.1 GCA_016208525.1 Deltaproteobacteria bacterium
CGGAGGTCCCGGAGTAATGGAGGCTGCCAACAGGGGAGCGGCCAACTTCAAGGTGAAATCGGTCGGACTTAACATAGATCTCCCTCAGGAGCAGAAACCCAACATATACCAGAACATGTCCCTGCGCTTCCGCTACTTCTTCGCAAGGAAGGTCATGTTTGTGAAGTATTCCATGGGTTACGTCTGTATGCCGGGCGGTTTCGGCACACTTGATGAATTCTTTGAGGCCCTCACCCTGATGCAGACGAACAAGGTGCACCCCATCCCTCTGGTTATGTTCGGAAGCGAATACTGGGAAGGCCTTCTGGCGTGGATGAAGGATACGATGCTCAGGAATGGAACGGTTTCAGATGAAGACTTCTCGTTTATAAAGGTCACGGATGACCCGAGAGAGGTCGTTTCCATAATGAACCATCATCGCGACTGGAAGGAGGAGATGAGGAGGAAGGCGGCAAAGGAAAAAGAAAGTGAAAAGGGAAAGGGCGAGTTTTTACCCTGACCTCGCAAGAACCATCTTTATATCCTCCCAAGTCTCTTTTTTCTTTTCAGGATTCCTCAGGAGATAACTTGGGTGAAAGGTTGGCATGACTTGAATTCCTTTGTAGTCATGGAACCGCCCTCTTAGTTCTGATATCGGGAGGTCGGTTTTAAGGAGGGTCTGTGCCGCAAATGTCCCAAGCGCCACAACTATCTCCGGCTTTATAACCTCCAACTGCTTAATCAAAAACCCTTCGCAGGCATCTACCTCATCCGGTTCAGGGTTCCTGTTCTCAGGAGGCCTGCACTTAACTACATTGCAGATGTAGACCTCCTCCCTCCTCATCTTCATCCCCTTGCTGATTATATCTGTAAGGAGCTGCCCTGCCTTTCCCACAAAAGGTTCACCCTGAATGTCCTCATCCTTTCCCGGCCCTTCACCGACAAATACGATCCTCGCATCAGGGTTCCCAACACCAAAAACGAGCTTTGTCCTGGTCTTTCCGAGCTTACATCTCTGACAGTCACCGATATCAGATATTAGCTTCAAAAGCAGTTGGGAGTTGGGAGTTGGGAGTTGGGAGTTGGGAGTTGGGAGTTGGGAGTCTATTAAGGATGAGGGATGAGGGATGAGGGATGAACTCTGAGCTTTTTTCTCCTGGCTCCTGACTCCTGACTCCGGACTTTTACTTATTGGCGCCCCCTCTGCCAGAAGGATGTCCCTCTGATAAACTAAATGCCCTTTAAGTGAAGAAACTACTTCTTTAAGTTCTTGATGGATGTCTTTCATATCTAAATTTCCTTTTCGCCCTTAACAATTCTTGCCTCTTCCTCTGTCAACCCGTAAAGCCTGAATACTATTTCATCTATAAGCTCATCCGTTGCCTTAATCCTTGTTTTTAGCGGCTCAAGCTTCAAAATGCTTTCATTAAAATGCCTTTCGAGGAGTTCCTGCTTTTCACGGCTGGAGAGGTTTACGGATATCTTCCCTTTATTCTTCTTGAGGACTTCAATAAGCTGCTCAAAGTTTCCCTCGTGGTATTTCTTTACGGCGGTCTTATTTGTGAGGTTTTCAATGTCTACTCTGACCTCACGCTCCAGCCACTTTAAGAACCCTTTGCTCTCCTCGTTCTTCTCCTTATTCATCTCAATCATCCGCTCTGCCAGGGAAGCAAGGAGGTCATGAACGGTATCGCTGCGGCCTTCCGAAAGTTCCATTTCAACCCAGTTTATGATATTTGCAAGACTCACTGTTTGCCTGACCTCGACTTTTTGAAATCTATTGGCAGGATGTATTGGCAAGTGTCTTCAGATACTCTTCCAGCATCTTCCTGCTCACCTTCTCTCCCTCGAAGGCCATAGACGAACTCACCTGTGCCGGTATGCTCTCCTGGTATCTCTTCTTCTTCTCTTCCCGAGTCAAAGTTTGCCACTCGTTCATTATGCTTGATTGATGCCGTTTCTCCATGCGTAACTCCTTTCATATCTTGACCAAATTCTAACATGTAATCTTCATAAAGGGCAATCGCCTCGGCCAACTTCTTTTTCCGCTTCTTTTCAGAGGTCTTAAAGGAGATGCGGGGGATAGGAAGTTTGCGTAGGTTTACTGGTTTAACCTCCGCAAATATTCGGTCTTCTTCTTGTGTTAGATTCCGGTAAATGAATTTAAGTAATTTTGAATTGAGCAAGGCAATTATAAATTTTAAATCATAGGAAGTTTCTAAAATATGAATGGCTATAATACTGTTCAATACATAATATCCATTCTCGTCTATCGCTGCAATCAGTGTATCGGATGTCTGACTGCATACTATCTTAGGAGACTTGAAGAGATCGGGATTTCTCGGCCAGTGTAATGAATACCAAGGGATTAAGCCTTTCTTAGTCTCTCTTTTTTGGCTAAGTTTTTCCTTATAGGGCAACAAATAAGAATATGTGCGAGGATGCTTTTTTGGATCAAAAGCCTTAGTGATGTATAAAATATAATGCCCGGTGTTATCAGGGACATAATATTGGTACATCTCGCCTCCTACAAGAACCGGACGGTGTACGCTCTTTTC
>JACQYJ010000223.1 GCA_016208525.1 Deltaproteobacteria bacterium
AAAGACTTTTTACGAATGAATCCAAAGATGACTCTTAAAAACCGATAATTTTTAAAGTCAAAATCACGAGGACACAGAGAAGAAAAGGGTTTTAAAAGGTTTTTATACTCAAAATTTATCTCTGTGGTCTCTGACATGACCCTGGGGTTTTGGGGTTGCGCTAGGATTATTCCTCTGTTAAAATCAACCCATGCTTGAAGAAGAGGGGAGAGTTACAGCGGTAGACGGGGTTTATGCATTTGTGGCCGCCCATCCAAGCTCCGCCTGTGAAGGGTGCTCCCAGAAGGGGGCTTGTCATGTCCTTGGCGGCAGCGGGGAGATGATAATTAAGGCTGCTAACGATGTCAGGGCGGAGGTAGGAGACAGGGTCATAGTTGCCATAAGCTCTAAAACCTTCTTCAAGGCCTCTGCCATAATATACCTCCTGCCGGTTGCCGCCCTCATTGCCGGCGGGGTCTTCGGAAAATCCATAGCTCCTCATTTAAGCCTGAATATTCAGGCAGAGACAGTTTCCGCTGTCTTTGGGTTCACATCCCTCCTTCTCTCCTTTCTCGCTGTAAAGCTGCTCAGCGCCGCGATCGGTGAAAGCAAAGCAGACCAGGCAAGGATAATCAAGGTACTGAATGTCTGAAAAACTGATCTGCGCCAACCCGAAGGCCTTCCACGATTACTTCATAGAAGAGAGATACGAAGCAGGAATCGTACTGGTCGGTTCCGAAGTCAAGTCGCTGCGGCTGGGGAAGGCCAACCTCAAGGACAGTCACGCCCTTATAAAGGAAGAAGAGGCTTACCTCCTAAACCTTCATATTACACCATACCAGAAGATTGACCGGTTTACACCCGAACCCGACAGGACAAGAAAACTCCTACTTCACAAGGCGGAAATAGAAAAACTCTTCGGCAAGATGAAGGAAAAGGGATATTCCCTCATTCCGTTAAAGCTTTACTTCAAGGATGACAAGGTGAAGGTTGAGCTGGGTCTTGCCAAAGGGAAGAAGCTTTATGACAAGAGGGAGAGCATAAAAAGTAAAGAGGTCAGCAGGGAGATGGCTAAGGTTATGAAGGAGAAGAACAGGTAATATCAGTCTTTCGCCTCATTCAGGCTCCAGTCCCAGTCCCTGGCAGGGAGCATTATAAGGGTTGAAGGGACTTCTTTTAACATGGATATGGCCTCATGTTCCGCAGGGAGCCTGGCAAGGAGATAGGCTGTAAGCAACTCCCTGAATCTAAAGGGATGAAATACATAGCTTATTTGAAAGAAGTCATCAGGGAACCAGAAAAAGAGGTCCGAAGTCCTTATCTTCCTGCCTTCTGCTCTTGTCTTTTTACCGAGATATATTCTGGCATTTTCATTAAGCATCCTTATTACATTTTCTTCTGTATAGGCCTCCCTTCTGAAAGGCGGGCACCCCTTTGATGCGCAGTTGTAGCCGAAATGGACCTCAGGCACACCCATCCTGACCCCAAGGGATTCAAACTCCTGCAATGTAAGGGTCTTCCCGCTGATCGTATATTTCATCTCATCGAAAAAACCCTTTATCCCCTTTACCCCGTTTTTGTTCTTCCTTGCCTCTTCCAGATGCTCCAGTGCCGCCAGGATGACCTGGCAGTTGTATTTATTGACGAAGTCGGCAGTCCTCAATTCTCTGGAAGCCTCAGGCGGAATGGGGGAGGCGAGGTACCTCTTAAGGACCTCCTGGGAACTTATATCCTTTTTAAGAGGTTCGTATCTGAAGAGGTTGTCCTCTGTGACATAGGTGCGCCAGACGTCTGTCAGTTCAGCAAATGGCATGGTCATGCAATAATACTACCATATCTTTTATTGTTAATAATTCCTGCTCGACTCCTGACAACAAGACAGGGATTTCATCCTGCAGACAACCTGGATCACTTGTTCAATCCCGGTCATACAGCACCCTCCCTTCATGGGTTGCAGGCCACTCCACCGTCCCTACAACATCCTTTCGCCAGTTGAACTCTTCCGGTTCGCTTACAATAACGTCTTTGGGTAAGTTAATGTCATGCAGGGCGGTTCGTATCTGTAGTTGGGCCTTCCGCTTTGATCCTTTAACGGGCATCACAACCAGAAGATCAACGTCGCTGTCAGGACCAGCTCTCCCGCGCGCATAAGAACCGAAGAGGATTATCTTTTCAGGCTTAAACTGCTCAACTATCCTCTGAACCATCTCTTTTATTGCTTTTTCTGGTCCTCTTTTCATGAGATACCTCTATATTGCATTTAGTATCGTGTTCCCGAAATCACTAGCCTTCCACGCTGGAGCCTGGGAACGATAAATATTATTCCCGGGGTAGTCATCATCCCTGACAGGTTACCGATAGCGTTACACTGATAGTGTCCAGGACATATGGGCTGGCTGCCTCGCGTGAAACCGGACGCACCCAGTCACCTGGAATATCCTTATAGATAATCAGGCTTGTTTGATTTGCAGGACATGAGCTTGGCGGAGGTGTAAAACTTAAACTAAAGGTTACTTGTCCCGATGGACTGCTTTCAGCTCCCCATGCGCGATCAGGCTCAGTAGCCACCTCAATGTAG
>JACQYJ010000208.1 GCA_016208525.1 Deltaproteobacteria bacterium
AACCGCTGATGACCGTGATGCCGAGGTGATTATAATTAACACCTGCGGCTTCATAGAGGACGCAAAGAGAGAGTCTATAGACAGGATCATTGAGCTGGCATCGTTGAAGGAAACCGGTAACTGCGAACTGCTGGTTGTTGCCGGATGCCTTCCGCAGAGGTACCAGGAGGAGCTGACAAAAGAACTCCCTGAGGTAGGCCTCTGGATAGGGACAGGAGAGCACCACAAGATAGTTGAGTACCTTGAAAAGGAAGAGAAGGGCTCATATCTCACCCAGTCTGAGTATATCTATGATGACCTCACTCCGAGGCTCGTATCCACTCCAAAACACATTGCATACATAAAGATAGCCGAATGTTGTTCCCACACCTGCACCTTCTGCGCCATCCCCGGAATAAGGGGAAGGTTCAGGAGCAGGCCTATAGATTCTATAATAAGGGAGGCTTCGAGGCTTGTATCCAGTGGGATGAGGGAGGCGATCCTCATAGCCCAGGATACGACATCATACGGGATAGACTTTAAGACAGGCCCTGGTCTTCCCTCCTTGTTAAGAGAGATGGTCAAGATAAAGGATCTTGAGTGGATCAGTCTCCTCTACACATATCCCCAGTTTGTGACGGATGAGCTTATAGATGTTATAAAAAATGAGGAAAAGGTTCTGAAATACCTGGATATCCCTATCCAGCATGTATCCGACAGGATGCTTAAGGATATGGGAAGGGGGATTACCGGGGACAAGCTAAAAAATCGCTTGTACAGGCTCAGGGAGGCTCTGCCTGAACTGATTATCAGGACATCTGTTATAGTGGGCTTTCCGGGGGAGACTGAGACCGATTTCAGGGAACTGCTTAACTTCATAGAGGAGTTCGAGTTTGACAGGCTCGGCGCCTTTACCTATTCAAGGGAGGTAGGAACTCCTGCATCTCTTTTGAAGAGACATATATCCGAGAAGGTGAAAAAGGAGCGCTATAACAGGGTCATGGCGCTGCAGAAGATCATTTCCAGAAATAAAAACAAGATGCATATCGGTAGAGTCGAAAAGGTCATGGTAGATGGTATAAGCGAGGAGAGCGAGTTCCTGCTGTCAGGAAGGACGGCAGGCCAGGCCCCTGACATAGACGGGATAACATATATAACATCAGGAACGGCATCACCGGGAGAGATTGTTAATGTAAGGATAACCGATGCATCGGACTATGACCTGGTCGGTTGGTTTTGAAGGGGTGATGGATGAGGGGAAGAGCCTGAGAGTTGGAAAAGAAACTGATGTGGTGTCTTTAGAAGAGCGCATTTGTTGTCAAAGAAGATAAAGAGATAGTATGGCGAGAAAGGGATTATGGAAAAGATAAGACTTTCAAAATTGATGGCAGATAACGGTTTATGTTCCAGGCGCGAGGCTGATGCCTTCATAGAGCGAGGCTGGGTATACGTGGATGGCGAGAGGGTTTCCGTTCTTGGCACAAAGGTGAATCCTGACCAGGCCGTAACACTTGATGAAAAGGCCTGCTCTGAACTCAGCCATGCAGTAACCATTCTTCTGAACAAGCCTGTTGGTTATGTATCAGGCCAGCCGGAGAAAGCCTACAAGCCTGCTGTATCCATTATTAATAGAGAAAGCAGGTTTAAGGGAGATCGCGCACCCCTTCGTTTTGTCCCTTCACATCTGCGGGGCTTGGCGCCTGCCGGAAGGCTCGATATAGACTCAGAAGGACTTCTCGTACTGACCCAGGACGGGCGTATCGCAAGACAGTTGATCGGTGAGAATTCGGATATAGAGAAGGAATATCTGGTACGTTTTGAAGGTGTCCTGACGGATAGAGGCCTTACTCTCCTCAACCACGGCCTCTCTCTCGACGGAAAAGCGCTCAAGCCTGCCCAGGTCTTTTGGGAGAAAGACAGCCTGTTGCGCTTTATACTCAAAGAAGGGAAGAAGCGTCAGATACGGCGGATGTGTGAACTCGCAGGGCTTAAGGTAACTGCCCTCAAGCGTATACGCATAGGCAAAATAAAACTTGGACTTCTGCCGGTAGGGCAGTGGCGGTATCTGAGAGAGGATGAACGCTTCTAAGCCTTTGACAGATTGATCTTAATTGTTAATCTATTTAACTTTTTCTATCCTTTCCGGCAGCGCTGTCCCTGCTGTAAGGATAGCCTTTAACCCTTCCTCAACAGTCATATCCGTAAAGGTCACGTTTTCCCTTTTTGCAATTACGATATTCCCGAAGTATACATGGTTGGTAGGGATATATGCTGCCACCATTTCCATACCATCAACTGTAAGCTCCTTTGTCAGGAACCCTATGGAATAACTGTCATTTTCGGAATGCCTGATCATTATCACCTGTTTGAAGCTTGCCTTGCTTGTGGGAGAAAAGGCGTCCATAAGCTGCTTGGTGGTGGCATAGATACTCCTGGAAACGGGTATCTTTAGCAATATATCCTCTATCCTCTCCAGTATCCTTTTCCCTGCAACGTTTGTAGCCAGGAAACCGGCAATTAGAATTATAAGGCCGGTAGTTACAAACCCCAGGCCTGGGATATGTCTACCAAAGTACCGGAACCAGAGCGGTTCCATCAGGCCGTCTATAAAAGAAAACAGCCATGTAATGGTCAGATAGGTGATGACTATCGGGACGATTACGAGGAGGCCTGTGATAAAGTAGTTTCTGATTCGCTGGCGCATGGTATGCTCCCTCAGTGAAACAATCTTGATGAAATCGTAAAACCTTTTATCTCGCGCAAAGCCGCAAAGGCCGCAAATAAAAAGCTCGTAATTCTAAGGTGTTAACTTTGCCTTCTTTGCGTCTCTGCGTAAGAATATGCTTTTTTTTGATTTTTTACGAGACCATCAATATTGACGAAGTCGTAAAAAGTCACAGATCACCCTTCGACAAGCTCAGGGCGAACGGTGGTCAGGTTGAAATCATTGACTTTATTCCGTTCGTGGTGAGCCTGTCGAACCACAGAAAAGACTTTTTACGAGACTGTCAATATTACTCAGACACTTTTTTACTTCCAGATGGTTAAATTGGGGATGACATTCTTTTGTATTATCTCAGGGCGTATAGAATCCCGTCCCGGCTTCCGAAATATACGACTCCATCCGATACCACGGAGGAAGACTGTATCATCCCACCGGTCTTGAACTTCCCGATTGACTTAGGAGCCTGAAGAACCCCCTTTGTATTGAAAACCCCGGTGCGTTGCAGGTTGTTGCGGAACATTAATTCTCCTTTCCTGGTTTGCTTTTGCCGTGATTTGATGATAGCGGCCAACTTCCGCCATGGACTATTTTCAGCCGTGGCCCGATGATGGAAAGCCGCATACATCTCCGGATGGCGTGCTGCCGTAGCTGAATACAGACAGGACCCTTTCTACAAGGGTTGAATGGCATTTCGGGCATACAAGCTCCTTGTCTCTCTCCTCCATGCCCCTTATCTCTTCAAAGGAGTTTCCGCATTCCTGGCAATGATACTCGTATATAGGCATATCTTTACCTCCCTCTCTTTATCCTGCCGCTTCCTGCATCATCTTCACTATTTCTTTCTCCACTTCTTCGGCTGTGGATTTAAGCTCAGGGTTGTGGAACATAGACACAAGCGCTGAAGGCTTTATTGTGGAAAGGGTTACTCTCCCCTTATCCTTGTAAATAGCCACTCTGCAAGGGAGTGCGGTGGAGATGTCAATGTTTGCTTCCAGTACCTTTTTTGCCTGATGAGGGTTGCATATCTCAACTATCCTGCACTCAGGAGCGAACTCCACCCCTTTGGAATTAAGGGTTACCTTTACATTGTGATTTGCCAGCACCCCGAACTTGTGGGACTTTGCAGCATCCTCAAAATCTTTTACCACTGTCTCTAAATCCTTACTGCTTTCAATCTTGTAGATCATGTCGCCTCCTTTTTATACCAAGCGTATTGTCAAAATCTAACCACAGAGATAATTTTTGAGTATAAGAACCTTTTAAAACCCTTTACTTCTCTGTGTTCTCATGCTTTAGATTTAAAAATTACCGGGCTTTTAAAAGTCACCTTTTGAGTGCACAGAGAAAAGATTTAAAACAAGGGTTTGCCAGTGGCATTAAAGGGTTTCCTCAGTGTGCTCTGTGGCTCGATTGCAGGATTTAGGTTACACATTTGTAGTTTACATCCAACCTGGCTCTAAGGCAAGTTTATCTTTTTTCATTGACCAGATTATTAGTCCTGTATCCCCATTTTCAAAGGATATCAATTGAAAGTGATTATGTCAATTTCAGCATCCTTTGATTTCTCCTCATTTCAGAGCAGGTCAGGGACTTCCCGCAATCTTGACTCTTTCGGTTAGCGGATATGTCAAGGTGCGCCATTTCACGTTTACCTGATGACCGCCGGTGTTATCAGTATGTGCCGCATCTTTAGCAGGGACCATCCGTGATATGGCCAGCACAAGGGATATATTTTGCATACACCTATCTTAATCCTATTAAAGTCGTTCAACATAATGTTGCATCATCTACCAAAACGTGCGCTGGGGACCCCCTGCGTATTGGAAAAAATGAAACATAAAAACTGCAAACCACAGAGGGCACAGAGAAAAGATTTAAAAACATGGAGCCTCTTTCAAAATGCTTCATATATTTAACCACAAAGGGCACGAAGGACACAAAGT
>JACQYJ010000048.1:0-13043 GCA_016208525.1 Deltaproteobacteria bacterium
TGCGTCTTTGCGCCTTTGCGAGAAAATTGGGTTTTGATTAAATTCCTGGCATATTCGCCCTACAACCTGAATAGTTACAAAATAAGTTATAACGATGGTACAGCAAACCTTAATCCCAATCAAGCTCGAAGGGATGGAACTCTCGGAAGAAGACCTTGTCAAGTTCCCACTCGTTTGCTATAGTTCAAACTATAAATTTCAGAAGGAGGCATCATCATGAAGATAGTTGGCATAATAAGTATTGTTGTGATTCTAGCAGCAGTCGTACTCCTTAGCAGAGGCCTTGTCTTTGCCTACGATGGGATAACAGAGAAGGAGCTTAAGGAAAAGATGGCAAAGGGTGGTGTCGTCCTCCTTGATGTCAGGGAGAACGATGAGGTCGCCAACTGCAAGATACCTGAGAGCATCCATATCCCTCTGGCCGAGGTCAATAAAAGGTTTAAGGAACTTGACCCTCAAAAAGAGATAGTTGTTTATTGCGCAGCTGGAGTAAGGTCTGCACGTGCATCCAGGATACTGGACGGCTCCGGATTTAAAAAGGTAAAGAACCTGAAGGGCGGGATAGGACGCTGGGTGGCTTCTGGTGGGGCTGTTGTTGGGCCTTGTAAATAAAAGTTTTGTAGGGGCAATCCGCTGGGTTGCCCAATTTGGGCGGGGCATCGCCTCGTCCCTACACGTTCATCTTCATTATCTCTTTCTCCTCTTTTAAATAGCTCCTTTGCCTCTTCGCAAGCTCATCAAAATCAACAAGGTGGCCGTCGAAATCAGGGCCTTCCACACAGCATAGCTTTGTTACCCCGCCGACTGTAACGCGGCAGGCGCCGCACATCCCCGTTGCATCCACCATTATGGGGTTAAGGCTGACCAGCGTCTTTACCCCGTAAGTCTTTGTCAGATTGGAAACCGCCCGCATCATGGGCAGAGGGCCCACGGCATAAACCAGGTCGATATGTGTCCCTGCCTCAAGCATCTCCTTCAGGATATCCGTCACAAAACCCTTGATACCGTAACTACCGTCATCCGTACCGATCTTTAGAGCGATAGTAGCGGATTCCATCTCTTTTTCAAAAATAACCAGATCCTTCTTCCTCGCCCCCACAATCCCTATTACCAGATTTCCAGCCTCTTTCAGCCCTCTGGCTATGGGATATATCGCTGTGACACCGACGCCGCCTCCTACACACACCACTGTCCCAAACTTCTCTATCCGGCTCGGGGTTCCCAGGGGGCCAAGAAGGGTTGTGACAAAATCTCCCTCCTTCATCTTCCCGAGAAGGGCCGTGGTCTTACCTATCTCCATAAACACAATGTCTACTGTTCCCTTAACTGCATCACGCCCGGCTATGGTAAGAGGGATCCTCTCCCCCTCTTCCTGCGCCATGATCATCACAAACTGCCCAGGAAGGGCCTTTTTAGCAACCTGGGGGGCCTCGATGACCAGTTTTACGATCTTTGGAGCTAGTTCAGTCTTTTCTATGATTTTAAACATAAGATTATAATTTACCGCAGAGACGCAGAGGCGCAGAGTAACCCATCCTGTAATGTATAATAGTTAAGGTTTTTTTCAGCGTCTCCGCGACTCCGCGGTTCAAACTATCTTTTTCAGTTTTGCCGCAAAGAAGCCGTCCATCCCGTGCGTATGAGAATATACCTTAAAGAACCCCCTGCCGCAAACAATCCTATCCCCTCGATATTTGGCATCAGGCAGAGCAGGCTCCAGGATAAAATCTTTGTGTGACGCCAGAAAGGCATCAACAATCCCCTCCCCTTCCTCTTTTAATACTGAGCAGACACTGTAAACCATGACCCCTCCCGGTTTCGGATACCTTGAGAGATTTTCTATCAGCGTCCTCTGTCTCCCTGTCAGTTCGGAGATGCCTTTCTCTATCTTTTGCCACTTCCCCTCCGGGTGCCTCCTCAAGACACCTGTCCCCGAACATGGGGCGTCAAGGAGAATCCGGTCAAACTCTCCTTCTTTAAAAGGAAGAGGTTTAACCGCATCCAATACCTTAATTTTTACAGATTTAATGCCGAGCCTCCTGATATTTTCCTCAATCTTCTTAACTCCCTTAGGCTTTATATCCAGGGCAACAACCTCTCCGGTGTCGGCCATAAGCTCTGCAATATGCCCGGCCTTGCCGCCTGGAGCGGCGCAGGCATCAAGTATCTTTTCGCCCGGCTGCGGGTCGAGGATAAATGATATGAGCTGTGACGCTTCATCCTGGATTGTAAAGAGCCCCTCCATGAAGCCGGGAATAGCCGTCACATTTCCGGCGCCCCTCAGGTTCAGGGCTGAAGGCGAAAAATCGGCAACGGTCGCATCATACCCCGCCGCAGAAAGCCTCAGGAGAAGTTCTTCCCTTGAAATAGCTGTGGTGTTTACCCTGATAGTAAGTGGGGGAGCTTCATTATCAGCCTGACAGAGCCTGATAGCCTCATCCACTCCGATTTCGTTTATAAACCGCCTTACAAGCCATTCTGGATGGGAGTATTTTATAGCTATGTGCCGTATGGGATCGGAGGTAAGATCAGGGTAAGTTATATCGTCCCTTCCCCTGTCAATGGCTCGAAGCAGAGCGTTGACAAAGTTCTTTGTCCTCTGCTGCTCGCTTTTCCCCCTCTCCCCTTGGGAGAGGGTTGGGGTGAGGGCCACCGATTCGTTGACCGCAGCTGATACAGGAATCCTGTCAAGGAAAAGGAGTTGATACGCTCCGAGTCTCAGGATATTGAGGATATCCCTCTGCATCTTTGGCGGCTTGATAGACGAAAAAAGGGATATTATCCAGTCAATCCGTCCTCTCCAGCGCAGGACTCCATAGACCAGCTCTATAAGAAGCCCCTTGTCAACATCCTTAAGTGGGCGCCTTTTATAGGCCTCCTCGATCAGGATGTCGGCATAGGCATCTGAAGAATCAATTCTGTTCAGGATTTCAAGGGCTAATTTACGGGGAGATGGGATCATGGCAACCCGGTGGGAGGTTCTCCGAGAAACCCACTTAAAGCCTCTTTTACTGCATCGACCGCCACATGGGTATTTACGCAGTACCCTTCAGGCCGGATATTGGCGATCCCCACGACGGGTAGGGGGTAACTATCTATTATACCGCTTACGAGGTCCCTCTCGCAGGCCACTGCCACAACCGCATTTGGCCTTCTGTCCACGACGATCTTCCTGGCGGATGTGCCTCCGGTGTTGACAAAGAGCTTTATTCCGTAACTCCTTCCGAGGCGGAGAAGCACGACAATCTCACACCTTCCGCACTCCCCGCAGTTCTCAATATCTTTTGTGACCTTAAAGTTGCAGTCCTGGAACTGGAGACAATGGGGCATCAGGATAAGGAAGCTGTCGGGCCTTAGCTTGATGGCCATAGATTTTACAAGCCTGTTATTTATCTCTATAAAGGCCTTGTGTATCTTTATCTTTTCTACCTTGAATATCCCTCCCAGAAACATCATGGCTGGAAGGAACAGCTTTACAAGAAGGCCCCGCAGTTTGTCAGGGAACGGGACATTATGCCCGGCGGCGCTCAATACAAGTAGTGACGCCGACACAAGCAGGGAAAAGACTAATCCGGCAAGAAAAACAGCCAGTATATATGGAAGAGTCCTGTTAATATTGCCGAGGCCTATGGTAGGTATCCACCAGAGAAAAAAAGCCAGTGACGAGATGACAAATACCGAGGCTGCGAGAAGCCATATAAATGTTAATGCCCCCTCACCCTGGCCCTCTCCCATAGGGAGAGGGAAATTATTCTGACCCCTGACCCCTGACCCCCGACCCCTATCTTTTGTGCACCATTTATACATTCAGGAACCAAGCGCCATCCCTTTTTCTATCTTATGCCCCCTGATAAATTCCGCAACAACCATCCTGCGTCTCCCTTCCAACTGAAGCTCCTTGACTGACAAATACCCTTCACCAGCAGCTACTATGATCCCTTTATTGTTCACTTCCAATACAGTTCCAGGGATTTTCGGAGGCTGCCCAGATTCTACAGCTAACGCCCCCGCCTTCGGCCCCCCCTCTTTAATAAAGAGGGGGTTGGGGGGAGTTGGTTCAATCAACTGACCACCAACTACATCCGCCTTAAATATCTTAAGCATAACTCCTGGCCCCTGACCCCTGACCCCTGGCCCCTGTCTTTGCAGATACGTATAAGTCCCTGGCCATGGGTTGAGTCCCCTGATACGATTTCTGATTTCCTCTGCCGTCTTGTGCCAATCTATAAGACCATCGCTCTTTTCCAGCATAGGGAAGTAGGTTGCCTCTGATTCGTTCTGCTGGACAGGCGTAAGATCGCCTTTTCGTATCCCGTTCATCGTCTCAGAGAGCAGTTCTCCTCCGGCCTTTGACAGCTTATCGTGGAGGGCATTGACATCGTCATCCTCTCCAATTGCAACCTCTTTCTTGAGGAGTACAGGACCTGAATCTAACGTCTCACTCACAATCATAGAGGTAACTCCTGTGACCTTTTCACCATTAATCAGCGCCCAGTTGATTGGGGCGGAACCCCTGTATTCAGGGAGGAGTGAAGCATGGATGTTTATGCACCACCTTGGCGGGATATCCAGTATATCCCTGCTCAGTATCTGTCCGTATGCAACCACAACTATTACATCGGGATTCAGAGCCTTGAGTTGGAGTAGGAAACCCTTGTCTTTCACTTTTTCTGGTTGATATACCGGGATATTATATTGCTGAGCCAGAACCTTTACCGGAGGGGGGGTGAGAACACCATGACGCCCCTTTGGTCTGTCGGGTTGTGTTACTACCGCAACAACATCATCGGGGCCGTCTATCAATGCCCTGAGGGACGGGGTCGCGAAGGCGGGCGTACCCATAAAGACAACCCTCATATTGATTCGACCCTTGCCTGCTTTCTCAGTTTCCTCCTTATGAGGTCTCTTTTAATAGGGCCTAAACGATCTATAAAAAGCACGCCGTTCAGATGGTCTATCTCGTGCTGAAACACTATGGAAAGAAGGCCCTCGCCTACGATGACCTCTTCCTTTCCGTTCCTGTCAAGTCCCTTTACAACAACCCTTTCGGCCCTCCTGACATCAGCGGTATAGTCGGGAACGCTGAGGCATCCCTCCTCCCATACCGTTTCCCCTCTCTGTTCAATAATCTCCGGGTTTACCATGCAGACAAGTTCCCTCTTGCCTTCCTCTTTGCTGTTGACATCTATAACTATGACCCTGGCAGACCTGCCTATCTGGGGAGCTGCAAGACCGACTCCGGGGGCTTCATACATAGTCTCCGCCATGTCATCTATGAGCCTCCGGACCTCATCCGTTATCTGAGTAACAGGATCAGCCTTTCTTTTAAGGATAGGGTCTGGATATTTAAGGATATTAAGGATTGCCATGGTTAACATTATACCTTTTTTAGAGGGGAAAATCAAGAGAGATAACTGGGGCAAGATATTTAAAGGTGAGCAGTTTACCGGCTGCAAGGGCTTGCCTCTATTGACAATGACTCTTCTATGGAGTATTTTGGGTTCATGAATGTCACCGCCATCATACCGGCAAGGTACGCATCCACAATGTCTATGAAAGGGCGCGGGAGGCCGAGCTGGTGAACAGGGTCATTGTTGCGACAGATGACGGGAGGATACTCGACGCCGTAAAAGGATTCGGCGGAGAGGTTGTCATGACCGCCGGGTCCCACAAGAGCGGTACGGACAGGCTTGCAGAGGTGGCTGCGGCCCTTGAATCAGATATTATCGTCAATGTCCAGGGGGATGAACCTCTTATTGAGCCTGCTATGATTAACGGGGCTATTAGGCCCATGATGGAAGACGGCTCCATTGTCATGGGGAGCCTGAAGGGGGAGATTAGGGACGAGGCAGAGTTGAACAATCCCAACATAGTGAAGGTGGTGGTGGACAGGAACGACTTTGCCCTCTACTTCTCCCGCTATCCTATACCCTATGTAAGGGATACATCGACAAGTCAGGAGGCGGGAGTCAGGGGTCGGGAGTTAGAGGTTTCGTCTCACGCCTCACGTCTCACGTCTCACTTTAAACACATAGGGCTTTATGTCTACCGCAGGGGTTTCCTTCTTGAATACGCCGGGATGCCGCAGACCCCCCTCGAAGAGGCGGAGAAGCTGGAACAGCTCAGGGCGCTGGAAAACGGGTACCGGATAAAGGTTCCAACCACCAGGCTTCAGTCCATTGGTGTGGATACGGAGGAAGATCTGGAGAGGGTCAGAAGATTATTAAAGGGGTGAGGGGTGAAGGCTGAAGGATGAAACAGAATAAATTCATCCCTTATCCCTCATCCTTCATCCTTAGAGGTTAATGTGCTGATCACGATGCATCCAAAAAACCCTGAACCACGCCTGATAAAGAAGGTGGTGGATATCCTTCAAAACGACGGTGTGATAGCGTATCCAACGGACACCGTATACGGCTTCGGATGCAGCATATTCAGCAAAAAGGGAATTGATAGAATACGGCAATTAAAAAACCTTGATCCCAAAAAACCTATAAGCATAGTCTGCCACGACCTATCCGACATAAGCAAGTATGCAATAGTCTCCAACTATGCCTACAGGACCATGAAACGCCTCCTTCCAGGACCTTACACATTTGTCCTCCCTGCGACGAGAGAGGTCCCGAGAATGATGCAGAACAAGCAGAAGCAGGTTGGGATAAGGGTCCCCGACAGTCCTATCTCCCTTTCTATTGTCAGGGAACTGGGCCACCCGATTGTCACCAGCAGCGCGCAGATACCTGGTCATGACCTGTTTTCATATCCGGAGGATATAGAGAAGGTCCTGGGGAAAAGCCTGGATGCAGTCATAGACGGAGGGATAGTCACAGGCGGGCACTCCAGTATCGTAGAGTTAAGAGAGGACAGCGCAGTAATCATTAGAGAGGGGAAAGGGGACGTGGGCCTCTTCGAGTAGCCGTATTAACCTAAATTCGGCAATTGGCCGCAGTGAACGCAGATATACGCAGATTTTGCTTGTTGGCTTGCCGGCTTGCAAGCTTACCAGCTTTTTTATCTGTGCAAGTCCGTGGCTAAATGTTTTTTTAGGATTAATCTCCCTCAAAAGGTTCTTTCTTTCCAAAATCCGGTCTGTAATAGTCCCTGCTTGAATGCTCCTGCACCCAGCCTTTTTCAAGCCCAAAGCTGTCAAGCCACTCAAGCGCCTTTTCATATTCACGACTGCTTATCGGTCTCGATATCAGCGGATATTCAGCCGCCTTATGGGTAGGGAAGTACTGGGACATTAAACTTAAATAAGTTTTTCTTCCCACCTTTTCTGCAATAAACCTCATGCTCTCCTCGCTCCCTGCAAGGTCGTTTGGGAGCACAAGGTGTCTGACAATAATCCCTCTCTGAGCAATCCCCTCAGAGTCAATAACAAGGCCTCCGACCTGCCTCTTCATCTCAAGGATTGCGGCCCTCGAATGCTCTACATAATCCCCGACCTTTGAATATTCCAGCGCCGCATTGTCGTCACTGTATTTGATGTCCGGGAGGTATATGTCTATTATACCCTCCAGAAACCTGAGCGTATCAAGGGAGTCATATCCGTTTGTGTTATAGACAAGCGGTATCCTGAGCCCTTTTGATGCGGCGATATCAACGGCCATGATTATCTGTGCCGCAAAGTGGGAAGGAGACACAAAGTTTATGTTGTGGCAACCCTGCGTTTGAAGCTCCAGCATGATGTCGGCAAGTCTCTCAAACCCGACCTCCTTTTCTTTCAAGGAGCATGCAGGCTGGGATATCTGATGGTTCTGGCAGAATACGCAACTGAGGTTGCAGTTTCCGAAGAATATCGTTCCCGAACCCTTTCTGCCGGAGAGCGCCGGCTCCTCGCCGTGATGAGCACAGTAGCTGGAAATTATCGGGAGATACCCCGAACGGCAGTATCCGACCTTCCCTGCCGCCCTGTCCAGATGACAGTCCCTTGGACAGAGGGTGCAGTCCTTGAGAATGACCATGAGCCTTTCGGCCCTTTTATTAAGTTCACCTGTCTTTAATAATTTGAGGTAGCCTGGGGTATAACCGTTCATGCGAGCAGTATATCACAGCCCTATATATAAAAAAGGGAACTACTCAGGTTGCAAGGCAAAGTTACCAGGAATGCAATGGAAAACCAATTTTCGCGCAAAGGCGCAAAGACGCAAAGAAAGAATGAACATTGGTTGGACAGGCATCTTGCCTCGCTCCCACGGGCTGGAAGCCTGTGCCACTGTGGCTTATTAGAAGGGAAATACCCAAAGGGCCAGGCTCCAGAAGTATCAGGAGACGTCCCATTCCAGGAGAGGGATGCATTCCCGCGAAAACGTCTCGCCTGCCGAGGTCATATCCTCCTTTAACCTTGAGATCCCCGGTAAGAACGGGAAGATACTTACCGAGGATGGAATAACCACAGCTGTAGCGGAAGTGGTCGGGATCAGATATATGAAGATCGACCCCCTCAAGCTGAACCTTGAGACTATCACTTCATACGTCTCCCGTCCCTTTGCCCAGAAATATTTGATGATTCCGGTTTCGGAAGAGTCCGGGGTAGTTACCATTGCCGTTGCCAACCCGTTTGACCTTGAGGCAGTTGAAGACCTCCAGAGAACGAAGAAGCTCAGGATAGAAATCGTCCTCAGTTCAAAGAGCGATATCCAGAAGATCGTCAGGGAATTCTACGGTTTCCGTTCTTCCGTTGTTGAGGCGCAGAAGGAGATGACTTCATCGGTGGATATCAGCAACCTTGAGCAGTACGTCAAGCTAAAGGCCCACACAGAAATAGAGGCCACGGACACGCATGTGGTGAATGCAGTGGAGTACCTCCTCCAGTACGCTTTTGACCAGAAGGCCAGTGATATCCATATAGAACCCAAGAGGGACAACTCCCACGTCCGCCTGAGGATAGACGGCGTCCTGCATTATATACACGAGATTCCAAAGTCTGTTCATCCGCCCATAGTATCGAGGATAAAGATGCTGTCCAGGATGGATATCGCAGAAAAGAGAAAACCGCAGGATGGAAGGATAAAGACTAATTACAAGGGTAAGGAGATAGAGCTCCGGGTATCAACCATGCCGGTGGCATTCGGTGAAAAGGTTGTGATAAGGATATTTGACCCTGAGGTGCTGCTTCAGGAGCTGGACCAGATCGGCTTCTATCCGAGGGAGTACCAGCTCTTTAGCTCCTTCATACGCAGACCCAACGGCGTAATCCTGGTCACAGGCCCGACAGGCAGCGGCAAGACCACCACCCTCTATTCCTCCCTGAAGGTCCTTTCCTCGCCTGATGTAAACATAATAACAGTGGAAGACCCGATAGAGATGGTCATGGAAGAGTTCAACCAGGTGGGGGTGCAGCCTGCCATAGGCGTAACCTTTGCAAACTCATTGAGGACCATTCTCAGGCAGGACCCGGACATTATCATGGTAGGTGAGATCAGGGACAGGGAAACGGCTGAAAATGCTGTACAGGCAGCCCTTACCGGACACCTCGTCCTTTCAACCCTCCACACCAACGATGCGCCGTCATCCATAACACGCCTGCTGGATCTTGGGATCCCCTCATTCCTCATAGCCTCCACCCTTATCGGAATAATAGCCCAGAGGCTCGTAAGAAAGATATGCCCCCACTGCTCAAAAGAGAGGTTCCTGACGGAGGAGGAAAGGGTCCACCTCCAGCTTCCTGCGAGGAAGTTCAAGGTCTCATACGGGGAGGGATGCGTTGAATGCAGAGGCACAGGGTACAAGGGAAGGACAGGAATATTTGAGGTCATGGATGTAACGGAAAGGGTGCAGGGGCTCATCTCCGACAATGTTGCCATTACTGCGCTTCTGGAGGCCGCAAAGGCTGAAGGGATGCTCACCATAAGGCAGTGCGCGATAAGAAAGATGCTGGAAGGGATCACCACCTATGAAGAGGTTGTCGGGATAACAGGATAGTCCTGAATCAAGTCTGCTACTTCACAAAGCTGCAGCAGTAATCCGAGATTTTCTTAACCTTCATCGTGAATTTGGAATTTGCAGGCACTATAAATTCTTCTCCGCCGTGAACAGGCTTCCAGCCCCCATCTCCCGGGAGCAACATATCCAGCTCTCCTGAGATGATCTCCATTATCTCCTTATCTGCGGTGTTAAACTCATACTCGCCCGGAAGCATAACCCCAAGGGTCTTTTTTGAGCCGTCAGGGAAGATGACTGTCCGGCTTGTCACCTTGCCATCAAAGTAGATATTTGCAGCCTTCTTTACAGTAACATTTTTAAACTCTGACATGGTTTTTCCTCACTTATCTTTTATCAGGACGCCTACCTGATCCCTTTAATGAACGAAGCCGCCTTCCCTGCCATTTCAGGAGAGTCCACCATTACAGAGGCCTCATTATTCCGACCAAGGGCGCTGTCGCTGAAATTATGGCTTCCGATAAAGACAAACCTGTTGTCTATTACAACCAGTTTGGTATGGGTTGTAACATCAGGTTTATCAAAATATACCTTTACCCCTCCCCTGGTAAGTATGGCGGCTGTATGCCTGTTGTCTTCATTGAGGGATGAGCCCTTCCTCTCCCTCTTCCCCTTTTCAAGCAGCACGGAGACCTTTACTCCTCTTGACGCCGCCGATATCAAATCCTCCCTGAGCCTGGTGGAAAGGTTCCTCTCGTTTTCAGTGGTCCTGAACAGATACATGGAGACAACTATCTCCTCTCTGGCAGTTCTTATTTTATCCTGAAGGAGAGGGAAATACTCCTGGTTGGTCAGGAGCTTGACGTCTGCCGCAAGTGATCTCCCTGAGAATAGAAAAATAAGGAGAAGAGTGATGATGAATTTAAATATTATATTTTGTTCTTTTCTCATCCCTCATCCCTCATCCTTCATCCTTCATCCCAGAAGGTACCTAACCTTATCAAAGAAGCTTTTACTCATGGGGTTGACATCATGGCCGCTTATCTTCGCAAACTCATCAAGGAGTTCCTTTTGCTTCTGGGTCAGCTTTGTCGGGGTCTCCACAATGACCTTTACGATCTGGTCGCCCCTTCCGTATCCGCCCAGCTTTGCGATGCCCTTTCCTTTAAGCCTGAAGTGGGCTCCTGACTGAGTTCCTTGCGGTACCTTCATCTTTACCTTCCCTTCGATAGTCGGGACATCTATCTCTGCGCCAAGGGCAGCCTGGGTGAAGAATATGGGCACATCGCACAGGACATCCTCGCCGTCTCTGGTAAAGATGGGGTGCTCCTTGACCGTTATTACAACATAGAGGTCTCCAGACGGGCCTCCCCTGCTCCCGGCCTCTCCCTCCCCCTGGAGCCTGAGCCTGGAACCGGTCTCCACTCCGGCAGGGACCTTTATGGATAATGTCTTAGAAACCCTGACCCTTCCTTCTCCGGCGCATTCAGGGCATTTGTCTTTTATGATCCTTCCCTCTCCACGGCATTGGCTGCATGTCCTTGATACGCTGAAAAAACCCTGCTGGAACCTGACCTGTCCCGTCCCTCCACACGTGGGGCAGACAGTTGGAGAGGTTCCATGTTTGGCGCCGCTTCCTTTGCACTGCGCACATTCCTGAGCCCTTGGTATCTTGATATGGGCCTCTGTGCCGAAGGCTGCCTCATCGAACGATATCTCAAGGTTGTATCTGAGGTCGGAACCCCGTTCAGCCCCCCTGGGACGATAACCCCTGCCTCTGAATACGTCTCCGAATATATCGCCGAATATGTCTCCGACATCTCCGGAAAAACCGCCAAATCCCTCTTCTGGCCGGAAGCCTCCTAAATTCTCCCCTGCATGGCCGAACTGGTCATACCTGGCCCTCTTTTCAGGGTCTGAAATGATTTCGTAGGCCTCAGCCAGTTCCTTGAACTTTCCCTCTGACTCTTTGTTCCCAGGATTCTTGTCTGGGTGGAACTGGAGGGCAAGCCTCCTGTAAGCCTTCTTTATCTCGGCGTCACTGGCATTCTTATGTACGCCAAGGACTTCATAGTAATCTCTCTTCGCCAATATCAACTCCTTTAGAATTAAAACATATAGACTGTAGGGGGGATCCTTGTGATCGCCCAATCTGGCGGGCGAATACAAGATTCGCCCCTACCTGGTAGGTTTTTTACGAGATTACTCTTCCAGCTTCTTTCGTCCCTTTGCGACAGTAACCAGGCATGGCCTCAGCAGCCTGTCATTAAGAAGATACCCCTTCTGATGCTCGCAAATAACAGTGTCACTATCGTAGTCTCCTTCATCCACCTGCATTATGGCCTCATGTACGTTTGGGTCGAACCTCTCTCCGGCGGCCTTAACCGGTTTTACGCCAAAATTGTCAAGGCACTGGAGAAACTGTTTCACAGTCATGTCCACGCCCTCCACAAGACCGCTGAAATCAAGGGTGGCCTTTGAATGCTCTACCGCCCTTTCCAGATTATCAAGGGTCGGCAGGAGTTCCCGAATCAGCCCCTCCTGGGCGAACCGGACAAACTCCTCCTTTTCCCTTGCAGCCCTCTTCTTGAAATTCTCCAGGTCCGCGCAGCTTCTCAAGAGCCTCTCGTGGTTCTCCTTTGCCTCAGCCTCTTTAAGCGCAAGCTCCTTTTTGAGCTTATCTATCTCAGTCTCAGGGGCTGTCGGCTCTTTCTCTACCTGTTCTGTGCCGCTCTCTGCCTGAGCGCTTTTAACATCTTCCATCATCAACCCTCCTTAATGACCTTTCCCACCAGCTTTGCAGTGTAGTCCACCAGAGGGATAATCCTGGAATAATCCATCCTCATGGGGCCTATCACACCGAGGGAGCCTAATATATTTCCTTCATTTCCATAAGTCGCCGCAATAAGACTGCAACCGTTGAATTCCGATGAACCAGTCTCACAACCGATGAATATATGGATGCCTCCTGCCTTCATGCTCTTGTCCAAAAGACCGACAATCCTGCTCTTCTCTTCGAATGCCCTGAATATCTCCTTCATTCTCTCCACATCAAGGAATTCCGGGTACTCAAAAAAACTTGATCTGCCCTCTATAAAGACCTCTTTTGCCTCCGAACCGGCTGTTCCAATGACCTCTTCCCCAAGCCTCAGCGCCTTTTT
>JACQYJ010000048.1:13067-14753 GCA_016208525.1 Deltaproteobacteria bacterium
TTCCTCTCCTTCCGCATCTCGTCTATAAGCCGTTCCCTCATCTCAGTCATTGTCAGACCTGAGAAGAGGTCGTTCAGATACGAGGACATCCTGTCCAGCTCAGCCTGCTTCAACTCCCCGTCTAACCCTATAAGCTTATTCTGTACCACTCCGGACTGAGACACCAGGATAACCAGCGCCTGGTTTCCCTTTAACCGGACAAACTCTATCTGCTTCAGGGTTGTATCAGGCAGTTTCGGAGCCAGGGCAAGTCCTGTGTGATGAGATATGGTAGAGAGTAGCCTGGAGGCGTCCTTTATGAGGTCGGAAACCTCCTGGCCCTGAGAGTTGCAAACCCTTCTGATCTCTTCCCTGTCCTGTCTTGGAAGAGACTTTAGCTCCATGAGATGGTCGACATAAATCCTGAAGGCCTTATCAGTCGGGAGCCTTCCGGCGGATGTGTGGGGCTGGGAAAGGAATCCCATCTCCTCTAAATCGGCCATTACATTTCTGATAGTGGCGGAGCTGAGGTCCCTCAAATATCTATCGGTTATGGCATTGGAGCTGACAGGTCCGGCGGTATATATGTAGTCCGAAATGACCGCCTTTAAGACTTCCTTCTTTCTTTCAGAGAGTTCTTCGAAACTTACCATATTTAAAATTTATCAAAAATACCCGATTCATACAACTACTATTTACGTAACTGCTCAGGTTGTTTAGTCTGTAGTCTATTAGGTTGTTTAGCCTATAAAACTTCTTCCCTATCCACCTAAATGCCTACAGACTACCCACCTGAGTAGTTACATTTACTTTTCACAGTTCTCTGCGCCATCTCTACCGCCATCCTTACCGCCTCTACCATGCTGGATGGATCTGCAACCCCCTTCCCTGCTATGTCAAAGGCAGTGCCGTGGTCTACTGATGTCCTGATTATTGGAAGCCCCAGCGTCACGTTGACGCCCTTCTCAAAATCAAGGAGCTTTAATGGTATCAACCCCTGGTCATGGTACATACAGACAACGGCGTCATATTTTCCCTTGGATGCCCAGTGAAACAGGGTGTCAGGAGGATAAGGGCCTGAGACATCAATCCCTTTTGAGCAAGCCTCGTCTACAGCAGGCTTGATAAACCTCGCCTCCTCGTCGCCAAACATCCCCCCTTCGCCCGCATGAGGGTTTAGGGATGCCACAGCGATCCTCGGTTTCCTCCCGATGTATCTGAATAACGACTCGTGGGTTATCCTTATGGTCTTGAATACCAGCTCCCTGGATAGCAGAAGCGGAACCTTGGCATAAGGGACATGGATAGTGCACAGGACAACCCTCAGGTGCGGCCCGGCCAGCATCATGGCATAGTCATCGGTCTTGCAAAGCTCAGCCAGTATCTCGGTGTGCCCTGGGTAGCCGTGCCCGGCCAGCTTCAACGCCTCTTTGCTTATAGGCGCTGTGACCACTGCGTCAACCTCACCCTTTAAGGCTGAGAGGGCAGCGGCCTTTATATATCTGAATGACGCATCGCCTGAGGCAGCGCTCGGCCTGCCATGTTCGAGTGATGGATTCAGTATAGTGAGATTAATTATCTCTAATACATTTGCAGGGAACCCGGCCTGGCTGACCGCAGGTATTGGGACGAGAGGTATCTTGAAATCAAGGCTGCTGGCCTCTCTATGAAGTATATTGGCATCGCCTACGATCAGGAACCTCGCGG
>JACQYJ010000209.1 GCA_016208525.1 Deltaproteobacteria bacterium
AGGGCCGAGGGTCATAACTCCTCATCCCGGTGAAATGGGAAGACTTCTCGGTGTTTCATCGAGAGATGTCCAGGCAGACAGGGTGGGGATTGCGAAGAGATATGCAGAAGAAAATAATGTCTGCGTGGCGCTGAAAGGCGCCCATACAGTAATTGCCGTGCCTGAAGGCAGGGCCTATATAAACACGACAGGTAATCCGGGTATGGCCACAGCAGGCGCAGGAGACGTATTAACAGGGATGATCGCCGGGCTGCTTGCCCAGGGACTTAAGCCCGAACTGGCAGCCATTGCCGCAGTCTATCTTCATGGCCTTGCCGGAGATTTACTAAGGAATGAAATGGGCGAGTATGGTATAATCGCGACCGATATAATAGAAAAGATACCGTATGCCATAAATTCCGTGAGACGTGAAACGTAAGACGTGAGCAGCAGGGCAGGTGGGAACCTGCCCGGACAGCCGAATGGCTGTCCTTCAGTTTACGGTTTACGGCTTACGACTCACTACTTACGAGGGGGTAAAATGCTTACTGCAAGGGATATAATGACAAAGGATGTGATTACCGTTAAAAAGGAAACAAAGGTCTCTGACCTGGCTGAAATCTTCACAATAAGCGGGATAAGCGGTGTCCCGGTAGTAGATGACTCAGGAAAGGTCATAGGAGTTGTTACGGAAAGCGACCTTGTGGAGCAGTCAAAGTCTCTCCATCTGCCAACCGTATTCACCATACTTGATTCGGTGATATTTCTTGAAACTGCGAAGCACTTTGAAAAGGAACTGAAGAAGATGACAGGGGCTAAAGTCGAAGATATCTATACGGAAGGCCCTATTACTGTCCGGCCTGATGCGCCTGTTCGCGAGATAGCCACAATAATGGCTGAAAAGAAGGTTTACACCATACCTGTTCTTGATGGTGATAAACTGGTAGGAGTGATAGGGAAGGCCGACGTTGTTCGTGCTTCTGCGAAGGGATAACAGTGGTCAGCGGTCGGTGGTCAGTGGTCAGTCGTTCTCCTGAAGAAACAAGAGAGATAGGGGTAAGGATAGGCAGATTGTGCAAGGCCGGAGACGTGATAGCCCTGGACGGGGACCTGGGCGCTGGCAAGACCTGCCTTATTCAGGGGCTTGCAGAGGGGCTTTGTGTATCAAAAAAGTCTTACGTCAGAAGTCCGACATTCACAATCCTGAATGTCCACAACGGAAGGGTTCCCCTGTACCACTTCGACCTATACAGGCTATCAGATATTGACGAACTGGAAGAGATTGGATTCAGGGAATATATTTACGGCGAAGGGGTCTCTGCCATTGAATGGGCATCGAATGTGAAGGATGCGATACCTGCTGAATGTTTGAGGATAGGGATTAGAAGGGCTGGAGAGGCGGAAAGGGAGATAGAGATAACTGCGACAGGGGAAAGGTACGAAAGATTCATAAAGATTTTTGGGACGCAGATTTACAGGATTATAAACGGTAACAAAGGCTAAAGATCAGCGTAAATCATGAAAATCAGCGTCCTATAAAAGTATTAGGAGGTTTTTAAGGAATGGCTTTAGTTGTTCACAAGTACGGCGGCACGTCTGTAGGCTCCATTGAGAAGATAAGGAGCGTCGCCAAAAAGGTAGCAAAGGTCAGGGATGAGGGTAATCTTGTCATAGTTGTGGTATCAGCTATGTCAGGTGAGACCAACAAGCTCGTGGCAATGGCCAACGAGATGACTTCGATGCCTGATGAGAGGGAGTATGACGCACTCATTTCAACAGGAGAGCAGATTACCTCGACCCTTCTTGCCATGGCCCTTAATTCTATGGGATATCCGGCTGTCTCGTTCCAGGGTTATCAGATAAAGATAGTAACAGACAGCGCATTCACAAAGGCGAGGATACAGAGGATAGATGCGGATAATCTGAGAAAGGAGCTGAAGGCCGGGAAGATCATCACTGTCTCAGGGTTCCAGGGTGTGGATGAGGCCGGGAATGTAACCACTCTTGGCAGAGGCGGCTCTGATACAACGGCTGTCGCAATAGCCGCAGCCCTCAAGGCAGACGAATGTATTATCTATACTGATGTTGACGGGGTCTATACCGCTGATCCCAATATATGCCCGAATGCAAGGAAGCTCGACAGGGTCACTTATGAAGAGATGCTGGAGATGGCGAGCCTTGGGGCAAAGGTGTTGCAGATACGTTCTGTCGAATTCGGGATGAAATACAACGTCCCGATAAGGGTCAAGTCTACATTTGTCGAGAATGAAGGAACACTTGTTGCGAAGGAGGAGGATAAAGTGGAAGCGCCGTTGGTATCAGGGGTTGCATATGACAAGAATGAGGCAAAGATCACGGTTGTGGGTATCCCTGACAGGCCGGGGATAGCCTCTAAACTGTTTACGCCTATTTCTGAGGCGAACATCAATGTTGACATGATTGTCCAGAACATAAGCGCTGAAGGTCATACAGACCTGACCTTCACAGTGCCCAAGAGCGACTTTAAAAAGGCGCTGGAGATCGTAAAAAAGATTGCAAAGGACATAGAGGCGAGAAACGTCGTAGCTGATGAGAATATTGCGAAGGTGTCCGTAATCGGGGTCGGCATGAGAAGCCACTCAGGGATTGCCGCCAGGATGTTCGACCTTCTGTCAAAGGAAGGGATAAACATAATGATGATATCCACTTCAGAGATAAAGGTCTCATGCGTGATTGACACCAAGTACACGGAGCTTGCAGTCAGGGTGCTTCATGACGGGTTCGGGCTGGGGAAATAGGATAGCGCCTAAATCCTGCAATCGAACCACAGAGGGCACAGAGGGGAGGGAATAAAACGATCTGTAACTCTCTGATATTAAAGCTGTTCTCTGTGTTCTCTGTGGTTAGATTTTGACAATACGTAGTTAATTCTCAGGAGGATATATGCCAAAGGGGAAGGTACTGGTTGTTGATGACAGTATGCTAAGCAGGGTCTTCTGCAAAGACATCCTTATGGAAGAGGGATATGAAGTAAAGACAGCCTCTACAGGGATAGATGCCCTCGAAATGATAGAGCATGACAACTTCGACCTTGTAGTGTCAGACCTTGTCATGCCGGATATAAACGGGGATGAGGTCCTGAAGAGGGCAAAGCAGATTCAAGCTACCACAAGCTTTATTATCATGACTGCATATGCCTCTATCGATACAGCTATAGAGTGCCTGAAAAGCGGCGCATCTGATTACCTGACAAAACCATTGAACCCTGAAGAATTCAAGATACTTGTAAACCGCACTATTGAGCAGAAGAGGCTCTTTGAGGAAAATATAGGGCTGAAGAGGCTCTTGAAACTATATGAGGTCAGCAGACTGATTTCGTCATGCCTTGATTATGACCGGTTTTATGAGATAGCGCTTCATTCTCTTCTCCAGGTGCCTGGAGGCTCGATCGGATTTTCCGTTTTTTCTCCAAAGGAAGGATCCCCTTTGATTCTGATGGCATGGAGGGGAACCAGCAGGGAGAGTACTGCAAAGGAGATGGCAGGTAATCTTATAAAGAGCTACCTTTCAGGCCCCAATATTATTACTGAAGTGACTTTTATACCCGAGCCGGAGGATATCTTTGGAAAGGGGCCTTTACTTATAATTCCTGTTAAAAGCAAAGGGGAGATTTCCGGGTATGTGGCCATTTTCAAATCCCCAGGCGACCAATATACCGATAGTGATATAGAAAATGCCTCATTCATATCTGAACAGGCCTCCCTGACTCTTGATAATGTGCACCTTTACAACCATGCCAAGGACCTTATCTATATTGATGAGCTTACCAGGCTGCATAACGTAAGGTATATGGAGGAAGCCCTGCCAAATGAAATAAAGAGGGCAAAGCGTTTTAACCTGAATCTTTCTTTGCTGTTTATTGATATAGACCTGTTCAAGGCAATAAACGATAATTACGGTCACAACATCGGGAACAAGGTGCTTTTCGAGGTCGCTCATCTCTTAAAGAAAAGTGTCAGAGATATAGATATTGTCATAAGGTATGGCGGAGATGAGTTCACGATCATCCTGATCGAGACCCCTCCAACCGGCGCAATGATTATTGCAGACCGCATAAGGGTTTCAATAGAGGGGAGGAACTTCCTCTCGGAAGAAGGCATGGCAATAAAACTGACGGCGACCCTGGGAATTGCCTCATTCCCGGAACATGCCATGGACAAGGAGACCCTCACCCTTCTTGCAGACAAGGCCATGTACAAGGGGAAAGCCGCTTCCAGAAACGTGGTAAACATCGCAACTAAATGTGACCAGCCTCTGAATGCCAACCTTTAATATCCTTGACTCCAAACCCTCTGACCAGTTAATATCCATCCATATTAGAAGCTTCAGGTAGCTGAGGGAACTATGGTCTATGCAAAAGAGGTCAGGAAGGTCCTATGGATAACCCTCCTCTTAAACATTTCAGTTGCAGCTGCAAAGATAGTGTATGGCTTTATCACCAACGCTCTCAGCATGAAGGCCGACGGCTTTCACTCCCTGTTTGACGGGGCATCCAATGTCATAGGTCTTACAGGAATATGGCTCTCTGCAAAGCCTCCGGATGGAAGACATCATTACGGCCATAAGAAATTTGAGACTATGGCTACCATCGGGATAGCGACACTTCTTTTTTTGACCTGCATCGAGATACTTAAGGGGGCTTTTGAAAATATTTTGAACCCCAGGCCCCTGGAGGTAACGGAGCTCAGCTTTGGCATAATGGTATTTACAATGGGGGTCAACATATTTGTGACCGCTTATGAGGGGAGAAGGGGGAGGGCCCTAAAGAGCGATTTCCTGATAGCCGATGCTAAGCACACAATGAGTGACCTTATCACTTCAGCGGCCGTTCTTGTTAGCCTTGTTGCAACAAAAATGGGCTTCCCTGTTATTGACTCTGTAGCCGCTTTTTTCATTGCTGTAATGATAGGCCGCCTGGGGTATGAAATAGTGAGGGAGGCATCCGATGTCCTGGTAGATGCATCTCCGCTGACAGGTGATGACCTGGCAAGGGTGTTGAAAGTTGCCTCTTCTGTGGAAGGGGTCAGGGAGTGCCATAATGTGAGGGTTCGGGGGAGGAATGACGCGATACATGTTGATTGTCATGTTCTGGTGTCGTCCAGGATGAGCATGGCAGATGCCCATGAGATCGCAAGCCGGGTAGAGGAAAGGATAAAGACCGAGATGCCGGAGGTGGTTGACGTTGTTGTCCATCTGGAACCGGGGGAGTAAAACCAGGGACCACCTTTGGTACTGTCAAAAGTTTTATGAAAACTGAATAGGAAAAATGAAACCACAGAGACCACAGAGATAAATTTTGAGTATAAAAACCTTTTAAAACCCTTTTCTTCTCTGTGTCCTCGTGATTTTGACTTTAAAAAGAGCCTCTTGCAAAAGTCCTTAACCACAGAGGACACCGAGAAAAGATGAGAGGCACAGAGGACAAAATTATAATATTTAAGAAAAACCTCTGTGTTTCTCTGATTAATCTCTGTGAACTCTGTGGTTCAAATAGTTTTG
>JACQYJ010000219.1 GCA_016208525.1 Deltaproteobacteria bacterium
CCTTTAGGCTTACGGCCTGTCTGCTTGCTATCCTACGCTTAAAGCTGGATGTTGCCATCCAGCTTCCAAGGACTCGCTACCCGGTGGTCGGCCTACCTTCCGGGGCGGGATTTACACCCGCTTGATTACACGACCTTGCCTGGCCGCACAAGAGAACCGTCCCCTTTAATTGGAGACAGCATCATTAGCCACCTCTGCAAGCGGTATATAATGACCTCTTAGATTTCCTTATTGAAGAATATCTCAATAAAAATAAAACTGAGTTTGTAAAAAAGGGCAATTTAAAATATAATTGGAAAATCAATAAATTTTCTGTCGGAGGTCCAATGAACCCAAAAGTGAGAAACGCCGTTACAGACTTTGTAAAGATGGTAAAAGAAGGGGATGTGGCCTCAAAAATAGATTTTATAAGGCTTTATGGTTCTGCCTTGGGCGATGAATACAAGCCGGAAAAAAGCGATGTGGATTTATTCATTGTTTCTGCCGATAAGGGTGTCTATGAAAGGATACTCGATTATCAGAATGAAGTATGCCTCAGATACGGAATACCCTTTTCTATTGTATTTGATACAGAGGACGAGTTTGAGAAGGAAATGTCATACGGCTCCTCTTTTTTGAAGAATCTCCTTACCAGCGGGGAGCTGCTATATGGGCGAGGCTGACAATTTGGAGATAGCCGCAAATGCACGCAGATGAACGCGAATTAATAAACAACCTGATCGAAAAAGTAATAGGAGCGGTCTACGAAGTATCAAATGTTTTAGGCGCAGGATTCCTTGAAAAGGTTTATGAACGGGCATTGGTTAAAGAGCTCACGTTGCGGGGGTTACATGCAGAAGTACAATATCCCATTCAAGTTGCATATAAAGGTGAGACCGTTGGCGACTACTACGCGGATATTCTGGTAGAAAGAAAATTAATTGTTGAACTTAAATGTGCGGAGCGTCTCGGCAATGACCATCTGGCACAATGCCTGAACTACCTGAAAGCAACAGGACACAGCATCGCACTGTTGGTGAATTTCCAACATCCTAAGGTTGAATGGAAGCGAGTTGTCAATAACTTTTGAAAAATGAGCAGCCGCAAATAGATGCGTATAAACGCGTATAAAAGAACTGCTCAAATTTGCGTTAATTTGCGTTAATTCGCGGCAAAAGAGTGATGAAGGTTATCGAATCTATCAAAGAAATGAAAGAGGCCTCTCAGGCCTTGAGAGCGGAAGGCAAGAAGATTGCCTTTGTCCCTACAATGGGTTACCTTCACGAGGGTCATCTAAGCCTTATGAGGAAAGGTCGAGAGGTTGGGGATGCCCTTATCGTCAGCATATTCGTCAATCCAACACAGTTCGGGAAGGGCGAGGACCTTGAGAGGTATCCGAGGGACATAGAGAGGGATAAAGAACTATGCAAAGGGGAGGGTGTTGACATCCTCTTTGTCCCAAGCGTCAGGGAGATATACCCTGAGAATTATCAGACCTATGTGGATGTCGAAGATGTTACAAAGAACCTCTGCGGAACCTCAAGGCCCGGGCACTTCAGGGGGGTTGCAACGGTTGTAACCAAGCTGTTCAATATTGTCAGGCCGGATATTGCCATATTCGGAGAGAAAGACTTCCAGCAGTTGGCTGTGATAAAGAGGCTTGCGCTCGACCTCAATATGGATGTAGAGGTCATCGGTATGCCCATCTTCAGGGAATCTGACGGTCTTGCAATGAGTTCCAGGAACAATTATTTGAGCCAGGAAGAGAGGGGGGCAGCCAGAAGCATCTACAGGGCTCTTCGGAGGGCAAAAGAGGTGTTTGATGAAGGGGAAAGGTCTGCCGGGGTACTTTTGAACGAGGCCAGGAGAGTATTGGAAATCTGTCCCCTTATCGAGCCGGAATATGTTAAACTGGCAGATATGGGGACGATGGAATATGTAGACAGGGTTGAGGAGGAGGCCCTTTTGGCGATAGCTGTGAGGATTGGGAAGACAAGGCTGATTGATAACATTATTTTACGGAAGATGTAAGGGCGGGTTTCAAACCCGCCCTTACAATATATGGAGGTTTAATTGCAACGCATAATGCTGAAATCCAAGATACACAGGGTCACGGTGACAGACGCCAACCTTGAATACGAGGGAAGCGTAACTATTGACGAGACGCTTATGAAAGAGGCGGATATTATTCCGTTTGAACAGGTTCGGATATACAATATCTCCAACGGCAACCGCTTTGAGACGTATGCCATAAAGGGGAAGAAGGGATCGGGGACCATCTGTCTCAACGGAGCTGCTGCCAGAAAGGCCCACAGGGGGGACCTACTTATAATTGCAACATACGTCTCTGTGGAAGAGAAGGAATTGAAGGGGTTCACTCCAAAACTCGTGCTGGTAGATGAGAAAAACAAGATGATAAAGAAAGGAACGAAATGAAAAGAATAAGCAAACTGTTGATAATAATGCCGCTGCTGCTTTCAGCATGCGCAACGCCCACGGTAAAAATGTCCCTTGTCAAGACAGAGGTTTTGACAGAGTCGGAAGAGAGGATAGCGCCGGCAAAGGCATACCTCCATTTCACCCAGGCCCAGCTTATGCTACAGGAGGGCAACATAGACGGCGCCATTGATGAGCATAAAAAGGCATTTATTTATGATCCGAACTCCTCATTCCTCCATACAAGCCTGGCCGCCCTTTATGCGAGGAAAGGGGCAATTGAGGATGCGATAAGGGAGGCTACGGTTGCGGTCTCTCTTGACCCCTATTCTCTTAATGCAAGGATGATCCTCGGTGGACTCTATTCAGTGACTAAGAACAGCGTCAAGGCCCTGGAAGAATATAAAACCGCCGTATCTATAGACCCTGAGAAACCGGATGCCTATTTTTACATGGGAACCATCTATGCGGATATAGGGGAGTTTGACAAGGCGCTGGAGATAATGAAAAAACTTCTTAAAATAGACCCTGAATCACTCCTTGGCAACTACTACATAGGAAGGATATATGCCAATAAGAAACTCTTTTCCGAGGCGGAGGTTTATTTCAAAAAGGCGCTGGAAATAAAGCCTCACTTTGATTCCGCCATATTAGACCTTGCCCTGGTATATGAGATAGAGGGTAAGATCGACAAGGCCATTGACCTGTATAAGGAGATGCTGAAATCCCAGGGTCACAATCTGAAGATTCGAAATAAGCTTGGGGAACTATATATTAGACAGCAGAAGCTGGGAGAGGCCCTGGGAGAGTATAAAGAGATTGAGAGGTTTGAGGCTGGGAATATAGATGCCAGGTTAAAGATAGGGCTTATCTACCTGGAGCAGGACAGGCCTGATGAGGCTATAGCCGAGTTTCAGCTTATCCTGTCTGCAAACCCCGAACTTCACAGGATAAGGTATTACCTCGCCATGGCATATGGTGAAAAAGAGAACATGGAAAAGGCGATAGAAGAGCTAAAGAAGATACCTGAGGGCGCCGATGCCTATGCGGATTCCATGATCTACCTGGCCTCATCCCTTGCCCGGAAGAAGAAGTTTGATGAGGCCATAGGTTACATAAAAGAGGCGCTCAGGGTTGAGCCTGAGCGGGTGACGGCCTGGTCGTTTCTGGGAACACTCTATCAGGAGAAAAAGGACTACAAGAATTCTGTAGACGCTTTTAGAGAGACTGTACGGCTGGAGCCTCAGAATGCGGGTAATTATTTCAGCCTTGGCGCGGCATACGACAAGCTTGAGAGATTTGATGATATGGTATCTGCCATGAAAAAGGCCATAGAGCTTGATCCCAAGTATGTCGGCGCCCTTAACTACCTGGGCTATTCATATGCTGACAGGGGGATCGAGCTGGATGAGGCGGAGAGGCTGATAAGGAAGGCCCTGGAACTCAAGCCAGGGGATGGATATATCACTGACAGTTTAAGCTGGGTTCTCTATAAAAAGGGGGACCTGAAAGAGGCCCTTGAAGTAATAAAGGAGGCGGTCCGTATTATTCCTGATGATGCGGTAATAATTGAACATGCAGGCGACCTCTATTCGGCCATGAACGACAAAACAGCGGCCCTGGAGTTTTATCAGAAGGCCATTGACCTCGATCCGAATAATGTGAAGCTGATGGAAAAGGTCGAGAAACTGATAAAAGAGATGGGTAAATGAATAGGAGAGAGTGGTCAGTGGTCAGTGGTCAGTGGTTACTGTTCACTATTCACTGTTCACTGTTCACTGTCTTGTTCCTATCCGCCTGTGCGCCAGGGAGACAGGAGATCAAACCTTCAAAGCCCCTCCCTCCTGCAGGTGAAATCATCAGTCATATAGAAGAGAGACGTGGAAAGGTCTATTCCCTGAAGGGCATGGCGAGTATCAAGGGAACCTATAACGGCAAGGACAGTAACTTCAAAGAGGTATTGGTCGTAAAAAGACCTTCAAAGATAAGAGCTGAGACTGTCGGCCTGTTTGGTAATCCAGTGTTTACCCTTGCCCTTGACGGACCGGCTCTCAGCGTTTACAAACCCGCGGAAAACATCTTTTATAAAGGGAGCATCTCCTCCCATGAAATAAAGCTTCCATTCCCTCTTGATGAGATCGAGGGTGAGGAATTAGCCAATATCCTTCTGGGCTGTATCTCACTGATTCAATACGGTAACAGTGACATCGAGCTTTCGGAAGCAGAAAATAGTTATATACTCACCCTGCGCTCCACGGATGGATTCAAGAAACAGGTGATTACAACAGACACCAGGAACCTGCGGCTCAGGAAGAGCGAGACAATTGATGATGAAAGGGGAACGACATTATCCGCGACATTCGACAACTATCAGGATATTGGCAGTCTCTCTTTTCCAAAGGAGATAAATATCCAGTTCGCCAACAGGCCTGATACTATCCAGATAAAGTATGAGGACATAGAGCTGAATACAGATTTGCCGGATGAGCTGTTTATCCTGACACCGCCGTAAAATAGGAATTAGCAAAAACATGATTCACCGCAGAGACGCAGAGGCGCAGAGAAAA
>JACQYJ010000049.1 GCA_016208525.1 Deltaproteobacteria bacterium
TGTGTTTCTCTGATTAATCTCTGTGAACTCTGTGGTTCAAATAGTTTTGCAATTGCCTCTTGTTTTAAATCTTTTCTCCATGCACTCAAAAGGTAACTTTTAAAAGCCCGGTAATTTTTAAATCTAGAGCATGAGAAGACAGAGAAGAAAAGGGTTTTAAAAGGTTCTTATACTCAAAATTTATCTCTGTGGCCCTGTGGTTTGCAGTTTTTAGGTTTTGAGTAATCGTCTCCGTGTCTCTCTGTGTTCTCCGTGTCTCCGTGGTTTTTTGTGGCAGATTGCAGGATTCAGGTTTTATTGTTTCTCTCATTTTGCAATCCGGCTTAACGTCTTCTCGGCAGCCCATGCCACATCGGGGTTGCTGTGCCGGAGTCCTTTCTTGATAGTTTCAACAGCTTCCACCCCCTTCATTGCAAAAAGGGATTCTATGGCAGTAATCGCAACGACTCCCGCTTCATCCATTACCGCTCTGCTCAGTATCTTTTCGGCATTTTCGTCCCCTATCTTTGAAAGACCTTTCATGGCGGCGCACTTCACCCATATATCCGTGTCATCGGAAGCAAGGGCCAGGAGCCTGCCCGCCTCAATGCTCTGGAATCTGCTCAGGGCATTAACCCCGGCCAGCCTCACCTGACTGTCCTCGTCTGCCAGAGCAATAGCAAGGTGGTCAATCCCCTCCTTCAGCATGAGGTTCCCTATAGCCGTCGCCGCAGCCTTTCGCACTTCGCTGTCCTCATCCTTGAGTGATGATATGATTGCAGGCAATGCATCTTTACTCCCTATTCCACCCAGTATCGCGGTTATGTTTCTCCTCAGATGGGGCTCCCTTGAAGCCATGCCATCCAGTAAACTGCTTATGTACTCTCCGTGAGACTCCTTAGATAGCCTGATGATGGCCTGGACTACGGCCTCTTCAACGTCCTCATATTCATCGAGCAGCAGAGGGACCAGTAATGGAAGGGTCTCTATCGCCCCGATTTCCGATATTGCCAGGGCTGCCGACTGTCTTGTATGTCCGTAAGGGTCCGAGAGGGCGCTCGTAAGGGCGCCTACTCCTTTTTTATCGCCAATCTTTCCAATGACCCTGCATATATACGATCTCATTTTATCATCTGCCTTTGGAAAGGCGCCTGTAAGGACTTCCAGGCCCTTCTCACCCATCTTGACAAACGCGTCCGTAACGGCATCCTGCATCCTTTCATCTGAAGCAAGGTCCAGTATCATGGCCGGATCTGCGCCTCCTCCCATAATCCCAAGGATGACAACAGCGCCTTTCTTTATATCTATAGACGGTGAGTCCAGAAACCCTGTCAATAGACCGGGCTCGGCATGTGCCCTTACCTCTTCATCAACCGTCAACCTCTCCTGAAAAGGGAGGGACTTGTATATATTGTTCAAACCTGTCACCGCGGCCTCCCGGCAGCCCCTGCTTTTATCGTGCAGGCCTGCAATCAGATGAGGGATCGCCCTCGGATCACAACTTTTGGCGAGGGCATCCATTGCCGCTTTCCTCAAAAGTTTTTCATCCAGCAACATGATTATGGGCTCTATGGGGATCCTGCTTCCGGTTTTCCCCAGCGCCTCCAGAGCGGAATAGCGAAGCCAGATATCATCCTCCGCATTAGTCAGGACATAGACAAGGGCGTTAACAACCTCATCCCCCCCTATCTTACCAAGGGCCTCTGCGGCCGAAGACCTGACGTTGTCATCATTGTCCCTGAGGGCATCAACGAGAGGAGAGATCGCCGTCGTGTCTCCTATCTCTCCCAGGATGTCTGATGCAAACTTCCGTATATCTTTGTCAATATCCTTCAATGCCTCTATCAGATATGGAATTGCAGACCACCCTATACGAGCCAGAACAGAGGCAGCGGAGTTTCTCATCCCTGCATTGTCTTCGGACCTGAGGGACCCTATAAGGGCCGGAACAAGGCTCTCCTCTCCTGCAAAACCCTCCAGTATTTCTTCAGCGGTCTTCCTGACCCTCCAGCTCTGGTCTCCAAGCGCTGATACAGTAAGTAGAACGGCCTCCCTATCCCTCATGCCGCCGAGGGCCTCCACCGCGACCCTCCTTTCTTCCTCATCGCCTTCCAGAAGCCTTTTCTTCATATCTTCAATCATCGTCCTGCCTCTTCACAAATAAGGCAGCCACGGAGGGCTGCCCTTGGTTATCTTACGTCCCGCGTCTCACGTCTCACGGCCTTAAAGCCCCATCTCCAGCTTCCTCTTGGAGATAAAATCCTGAAAGGCCTCCTTGAGGTAAGTCTCAGCAGATATGGATGGGGAAACCTTTTTCTTAAAATGCTCCAGCCCCTCTTTTATATCGTCCTTCAGGAGCTTATATAAGTTGCCGTTCCTTACCCCTTCAGACACGAGGTCTCCGTTATAAAGGGCAATGTCCGATACAATTATCCTGGCCAGACGTCTCGCCTTTTCCTGGACAGCCTTGTCCTTATCATCAATAACCTTCTCTCCGGCCCGAAGTGTCTCTAAATCTTTTCCGATAGGCGCCTCTGGTTTTACCTCCCGGGTCACCGCCTCTTCTGCCTCCTTCTGCGGCGCTCCAGCCGCGTCAGGCTCATGTTTTGAGGACAATATGAGCCTGTTTATCTTAGGGACAATGTCATCGTGGAGGTGGTGTATCTCTATGAAGTCATCGGCGCCGTAAAGGGAGGTGGGGTTCCTCTTATACCTTGTCTTGTCGTAGATGGATGCCATGAGGATGACCTTGACTTCCTCTTTCAATTCAAAGTGACCCTTGACATGCTCACAAACCTCAAAACCGTACATCATAGGAAGGGCCACATCAAGTATGGCGACATTGGGCCTTTTTTTCTCTATTATGGCAAGGGCGTCAACGCCGTCATAGGCCTTCAATACGTCAAAATCCTCGGCCTTGAGTATCTCCTCCACTCTGCTGCATAGCTTTGGTCCCGGTATCAGCGGCCTTCTTCCTTACAGCAAAAACCGTCCTGCACTTGGAGCACCGGAGCTTTACCCCTGCCCCGGCCATCTTCGACTCATCTATTTTAAACCTCGTCTTGCACTTAGGACATGCCGCAATCATCTTCATTTACCCCCTGAACTTCAGTGAAGAGTACGTCAACAACAACTTTAATTCGGAATGTGGATTTCGGAATTAGGAATATTCCGCATTCAGCATTCCAAATTCCGCATTCGACTCACTGTTCACTGAACTCCCCGAGCCTGACCTTTTCAGTAGTGGTCAACACACGTTCCATATCAAGGATCAGCACCATTTCTTCCCCGTCTCTGACAATACCGGACAGATATTCGGATTCAATCCCCTTTGCTATCCTGGGAACGGCCTGGATATCACCCTCTTCCCTCTTGAGTACCTTGACCACAGAGTCCACAATTATCCCGACACGCTTACAATCCTGAAACTTCATTACAATGATCCTTGTATCCCTTGAGCGCTCCTTATGCTCCAGGCCGAGTCTCTTCCTCATATCTATCACAGGGATGGCCTTCCCTCTCTGGTTAATGATGCCCTCAATGAAGTCAGGGGCATTTGGGATACGGGTCACCTTGCGGCAAAGGATTATCTCCCTTATCAGCATGATGTCTGCCGCATACATCTCTTCCCCGACCTTAAAACAGGCAAGCTGCACCTCGTTACTCATTTCAACTCCAGCATCTTCTGCATATCTAACAGTATAAACATCCCGCCCTTGTGCCTTCCTATCCCTCGTATAAGGTCCCCGTCTATGGTGTTAATCGAAGGCGGAGGCTCTATGCACTTTTCAGGGACCCGTACCACATGCCTGACCGTATCGACAAGGAGGCCAAGCAGGCCTGTCCCGTCCCTCACTATAATGATCCGCTCACCGCCGTTCTTCATCGGCATGCCAAATCTTCCCCTCAGGTTCATTACCGGTATGACAACACCCCTAAGGGAAATGACCCCCATAATATCTTTCGGAGCATTTGGCACATTGGTCAGGTCCCTGACCTTTATTACTTCTTTAACCTGATGTATCTCAACACCGTAATCCTCATTATCAAGGGAAAAGACAATGGCCTCTACCGCACCTGAAGCATCTCCTTTCTTATCGCTCTCATCTACCTCTTCATCAACAGAAGACTCAGGCCTCTGAACATCAGGGAGATTATCCTGCGCCGCATTACCGAACCCCTGTTCCCAAGACTTCAATATCTGGTCCCCTGCCCTACTGTCACTATCTATATCAATAAATTCTTCCCGAGACCGTACCTCAACTTCAGGAACAGAAATGGTTGCAGGCCGGGTCTCAGTATCTTCCAGCAACTCCTCCAGTTGGGCCGGTTCAGGCTGGATTCCGACCTCCTTAATGGAAGGAGTCTCTTCATTTCCTGAAGCAGTTTCCTCTTCCCTGTCTTTAAGCTGCTTCGCCTTCTCTCTAATCTCTGCTATATCCATAAAAACTCCTTACTCCTTACTCCTTACGCCCATAAACATTCAAGATAGCATTTTACCTAAAAACTGCAACCACAGGGCACAGAGATAAATCAGAGAAACACAGAGGTTTTTCTTAAATATTATAATTTTGTCCTCTGTGCCTCTCATCTTTTCTCGGTGTCCTCTGTGGTTAAGGACTTTTGCAAGGGGCTCACAAGGTTTTTCTTTATCGTATTAAATGGTTTCCTCCGTTGCTCTGTGGTTCGATTGCAGGATTTAGGTCATATTGATTGCAAATTGGAATTACTCCTCAAATAAACCCGAAGTCCCTCGCAACGTCAACTATTACATCCCCGTCAATAAGCCCGGCGTCTCTGCTAAACCCTTCGAGTAAGGCATTTGCAGTCAGGTTGTTTATCCTCCTCGGGACTCCGCCGGAAAACCTGTATATCTCCTCCAGGGCTGACTGTGTAAATAAGGGGTCGTTTCTTCCGGCTGTCCTCAGGCGGAAGTCTATGTATTCCAGCATCTCCTCAAATTTTAAGGGGCCCAGATGGTACTGGACGCCTATCCTCTGCCTGAGAGGCTCATAATACCCTGACAACAGACGGGTCCTCAGCTCCGGCTGTCCCAGCAGAACAAGGGAAAACATGTTCGCATCGTCAAGCTGCAGGTTTGTCAGAAGCCTGAGTTCGTCAAGGCACTCCTTGACAGGCAGCAGTTGGGCCTCATCTATTATAAGTACCGGACATACCCTCCTCTGATAATAATCAAAGAGACGTTCCCCGAGCTGCCCCATCAGCTCGGTCTTTAATTCACCGGGCTGCAGAACACCGAGCCGCAGCGCAAAAAACCTGAGCAACTCGCCTGGAGCGAGAACAGGGTTCACAATGACTATCGGGAGATAAGAACCGTCCAGCGAATCCAGAAGGCGCCTGGAAAGGGTGGTCTTTCCGCACCCCACATCTCCGGTCAAAAGCGCCGTCTCTCTTTCCTCAACAGCGTATTGAAGCCTGGCAAGGGCCTCCCTGTGACCCCGGCTGAGATAAAAAAATCCCGGATCAGGCGTCTTGCTGAACGGCTTTACATTGAAACCATAGAATCTCTTGTACATCCCCTACACCCTGGAAAGCCTGTAGCTCGCCTGCCCCTTCATGCATTCATCCATTATGTCTCCGACATCCAGCACGAGGATGGTCTTCTGCCCAATGTCAGTCGCGCCTGCAATCCCTTTTACCTCTTCCAACCTCTTTCCCACCGACTTCATAACTATGTCCTGCTGCCCACGGAGGCAGTCCACCACAAGTCCCAGCTTCTTTTCTGCAAGTCCTACCACAACCACGTATTTTCCATTTCTACCGTTTCCGGAAAGCTGGAAGAAATTGCACAGCCTGATGAGGGGCAGGGTTGTGTCCCGGAGATAGACGAACTCACTTGTCTCAATCGTTTCGATCTTAGATGGTTCGAGGACAAAATTCTCAAGGACAGCATTCAGCGGAATTGCGTATACAGAGCCTGCCACCTCCACTATCAGCGCCTTCACAATGGCCAGGGTCAGAGGGAGTATCAACATAACTGTAGTGCCTCTCCCTTTTTCCGTCTCTATCTCTACCATTCCAGACAGGTCTGTGATGTTCTTCTTGACCACATCCATCCCCACGCCTCGGCCTGATATCTCGCTGACCTCCTCCTTTGTGCTAAAACCTGGAAGGAACATGAAATCAAGGATCTGCTCCCTCTTCAGCGCGGCGCCTTTCTGAGCCAGACCCCGTTCCACAGCTTTACGCAGCACTATGTCATGGTCTATTCCCCTGCCGTCATCTTCCACCCTGATAACAACATGGCTTCCTTTCTGAAAGGCGCTGACCTTTATCAGCCCCTTTTCCTTCTTCCCTGCCTTCCTTCTTTCCTCCGCAGCTTCAATGCCGTGATCAAGAGCGTTCCTTATTATGTGAATGAGGGGGTTTGCCAGCTCTTCAACTATATGCTTGTCAAGTTCCGTTTCCGCTCCATTCAGAACTAAATCAACCTCTTTCCCTATCTCCCTTCCAAGCTTCCTTACCGTCCTTGAGAGTTTCTCGAAGACCTGACCGAGCGGGACCATCCTTGACTCAAGCACCCCCTGTTGCAGCTCATAGAGCCTCTTCTCCAAAATCTTTACGGTCTTTGACAGTTCACATGCAACTCCGGCAGAGCCATCCCTGGTCTTTAGCGTTTCTGCAATTCCCCCGATTGAGGCCTTCAGCATGACAACCTCGCCAACGATATTCATGAGGTTGTCGAGTTTGGATATATCCACCCTTACGGAATGGGTTATGCTCTTGATCCCTTCCTCAGCGCTCTTTTCTTCGATCTTTAATGCCTGTTCATCCGGAGACGGCAGTTTAATCCCGGTCATTACCTTTTCAACCTCAGCGCCAGGCAGCTCTCTCGCCGACTTGACAGCAAGGGAAACCTTAATCTCCTTGTTATCTATGGCCCTTTCAAGTGTTTCTTTGGCTGTCTGTGTTGCAACTATTATATCGAAGTTGATTGTGTCCCCAGGCGAAAAACCCGGTGTTGGCAGGGTTGTGATTATCTCGCCTTTATCCTTCAGGATGGCCGTAAGTTCTGCAAGGCCCTGGTCAAAACTCATTATCGAGAAAGAGGACTGTACCTTGAAGATATTCAGACCTGCCTTAATCGATTCATTGAGGCGGTGTTCCTCATACTCGGTGAGGACATTCATTATCGCCTTGTCTATCGTAGAAGGGGTATCCGAAGCCCCCTTCCTTCCCTGATCCGATACAAATGAATTGATTTTATCTATTATCGCATCGACGCTGATATCCTCTTTCCCTGTGTTCCTTATCTCCAGCAGGGTATGAATAATTGAGATGGCCTCAAGAAGGAGGTCTATAATAGAGGGTGACAGATCAATCTTGCCGAGCCTGAGGCTGTCGAGGAGGTTTTCAAGATTATGGCTCAGGCTTGTCATAGCGACAAAACCGAACATCCCGGAGAGCCCCTTGAGTGTGTGGGCTGCCCTGAAGATGTTGTTCAGAAGCGCAGGGTCAGCCTTTCCGCTCCCTGCAAGGCGCATAAGGTCGGAGTTAAGGCTCTCAACTATCTCCTCGGCCTCTGCGAGGAACTCCTTTGTATTGGCTTCGGATTCCATAGTAACTTCCTTTTCCAAGATACTCCCCACGTATTAAGGTTGATGAATTCGTAAAAACCCAAAAGTAACCGCAAAGACGCGAAGGACGCAAAGGTAACTGCTTGAATATAAATAGTTTTTCTTCGCGCTCTTTGCGCCTTTGCGGTGAAAAAAGACTTTTTACGAAATCGTCAGCCTTAATGCAGATATTTCAAGACTGTTTTTTGGAGTTCTTCCAGCTTGAACGGCTTGACAATATATTCATTCGCCCCGAGGGCAAGACCCTTTGCCACGTCCTGCCTGCTGCCTTCCGTGCTGATTATGAACAGCGGGATGTCCTTATAAAGATCGCTCTTTTTGAGAAAGCTTACAAGTTCAAGACCGTTGATGTCCGGCATGTTTATATCGGTCATAATGAGGTCAAACCTCTCCCTCGGAAGTATCTTCAGCGCCTCAAAGCCGCTCCCGGTTTCAACAAACCTGAAGTCGCCGACATCTTCCAGGGTGGTTATTATAAGTGACCTGATGGTCGGAGAGTCCTCTACTATCAATACATTGAATCCCAAAACTCCTCCTAATTAATCAGGTTAAGGTTGAGATTAAGGATTTCTTAATCTTAATCTTATTTTTTAGTCTCTGAAAGCCTTCTCTCCAGCAGAATTCTTTCGAGGGCCATGCTTGCCTGGGCCAGGAATATCTCAAGGGTGGAGGTATCTCCGATCCTGTCGCCGGCCGGGGCATTGTCACCGTAAAGTATCAACGCTGTTTTACCCTGAACTATTACAGGGACAACAAAAGATTCAGCCGGCAGATGCCCGCCAAGCTCCCTGATAATATATTCGTTCCATTGTATCGGGTCAAGCCTTTTCACCATCGCAGTCTTCGTATCCAAGGCCTCCTTCAGGACTGACGGCTCGTTCAAGGGAATCGCCATCTTCCTCACCCGTTTATCGGCGGCCTCACCCTTTATCTCTATCCCGAACTGCCCCTGGCCCACTATCTTGTCATTCTTGACTGCAAACACAACGGCCCTGTTCATTATCTCGCTGCTGAACCGGAGGATCAGGAGGATTATCTCGCTGACTGAGAGAGGCCCGCTCAACTCCACAAGCATCTCCTTCAGTATTCTGAGCCCTTTGCTCTCCTCGACCTTCGGCCCGGCGGGTCCGGATTCGAGAAAGTCCCCCCCTCCTTCCATCTCCTTCAGGAACTCCTGCATGAAAAACTGAGGTTCTCCCAGGGTCTTGTCTCTCCTGGTCAGCCTGCTTAATGTCGCTGAAAGGTTTTCTATAAACAGGGATACAGCAGGGGTCGTGCCATCCTCCTTGAACTGCAATTTCTTTGGCTTCTGGAGATAAGAATAGGCGTTGAGGTCCATTACCTCCTTCTCGGTCTTGCCGTTGGGGTGCTCGGTAATGATTATAACCGGTACATCCTGAAAATCTGTTTTCAGAAGGCCAAGTATCTCCAATCCTCCCAGCATCCCCTCCCCGTCCATCCTCGGCATAAAAAGGTCAGCTATAACAATAGGGCGTTCCTGTTTGCTCACAAGCTCTTCAACCTTATGCAGGCCGGCCTCCGGCTGACCAAAGGCAGAGGCCTTGAAACCCATCTGAACCAGATGGTTTCTTATGACTCCCCTTATCAAAGGGTCATCGTCAATAACAAGGATCGGGCTGTTCTGGGTGACAGCAGGAATAACAGCAGGCGCGGCCGCCGCAAGAGGCGCCGCTTCCAGTTTATATGGCGCCTCCGCAATAAACTCATCTTCAGGAACTATTTCTTCCCTTCCAGCCTCGTCCTGCAGCATGGCCCCTTCCATTGCCATAAACTGAGGATTCAGGCCGTTTGTTAATGTATATTGAAGAGGGTCATTCATCCTCATCTCAGGGGTCTCTATTAAATCACCCAACTCAAATACGAAACTGCCGTCACGCCAGAGGAAGAGTGAAAACACGCTCTTCTCTATATGCCTTACAGCTGTATCCTCTATCAATTGAGCAGACAGATTAAGGTTTTTTATCAGGACAGACTCCAGGCTTTCTCTGAATCCGTCATTTTTCTGTATCGCCAGTGCATTCTGAAGCTGTTCAGTGGTAAGCAGCTTTTCCTTTATCATAACATCGTAGATCCCTTCCTTTATGACGCTGGAAGTGGCGCTTACCACCTGTCCGTTTTTGAAGACCAGCCTGCCTTCCCTTTTCCGGCTGTTCAGCTTGAGGGCGCCTGACTTCCGGCTGAAGCAGACGATCTGCAGGATCTCTCCAAGTCCTAAATCTTCTATGTTGCCTACTAACTGCACGGCTCTCCTTATAAACCACATCAATCCACAGATTTCACAGATTACACAGATAAAGATTAATAATCTGTGGGAATCTGCGTCGCTCAGAAGCGCCTGCTTTTGGAATCTGTGGACAATTACGGTTCTAATCTCCTTATACCTTCTTCCAGCTTCTTCCTTGTAGTTAGAAGCTCCGCCTCTTTCCCCTTCTCCTTGTCTATCACGGATTGTGGGGCCTTTTGTACAAATTCAGGATTATTCAATTTTCCCTGAACTTGCGCCAGTTCCTTTTCTACCTTTGCCAGCTCTTTTTTCAGCCTCTCTGCCTCTTCCTTTGCAACAGCCGGCGACTTTTCAAATACAACAAAGAGCTCCATATCAAGGACGATCGCAGTGGCAGCGCCCTTAGGCCTGTCATTTTCTGCCGCAAATTTAAGGCTGGCCACTTTTGCCAGGTTCTTCAGATATCCTTCATTCGTGGAAAGCATCCCCCTCTTTCCCTCTTCGGAAGCTGAAACAATCAGATCCACCATAGCTGAGGGGGGGACATTCAGCTCGGCCCTCAGGTTCCTTACGGCCTTTGTCGCCTCAATTATAAGCGCCATGGCCTTCTCTGCCGCCGGATCACTCAACAGGTCGCTGTGCATCGGATAGTCGGCAACCATAATGCTTGCAGGCATCTCTGCATCGTCATCAACAAAGCCTGTCTTTCTGTCTATCTTACCACCGGCATATTTACCGCCATCTGTAAGGGTCTGCCATATCTCCTCGGATATAAACGGCATGAAGGGATGGAGCAGCCTCAGAGATGTCTCCATGGAACGGAAGAGCACATGCCGGGCAGCCCTCCTTTCGGCCTCGCCGCCTGTTTTACCTTGCAGGACGGGCTTTGCCATCTCAATATACCAGTCGCACAGTTCGTGCCAGACAAAGTGGTATATTGCATTCGCCGCATCGTTGAACCTGTATGACTCAAGCGACTCAAGGGTTTCTTTTATTGCCGCATTTGTCCTTACAACTATCCAGCGGTCGGCAAGGGAGTATGAGAGATGGGAAGGTTCAATATCGACAGGGTTATAGTCGTCCAGGTTCATCATGGAGAATCGGGCAGCGTTCCATATCTTGTTTGCAAAGTTCCTGTAACCCTCTATCCTCTCCTCGGAGAGTTTTATGTCCCTCCCCTGAGCCGCCATGGCTGCAAGGGTAAACCTGAGGGGATCAGTCCCGTACTTTTCCATTATAACAAGGGGGTCTATGACGTTCCCCCTGGACTTGGACATCTTCTGCCCCTGGGCGTCACGGACGAGGGCGTGTATGTAAACAGTCTTAAAAGGCACATCTCCCATGAACTTGAGTCCCATCATCATCATCCTGGCCACCCAGAAGAATATGATGTCAAACCCTGTTACAAGAGCAGATGTGGGGTAGTAACGCCTCAGATCCTCCGTCCTCTCCGGCCAACCCATCGTGGAAAAGGGCCACAGGGCGGAGGAGAACCAGGTATCAAGGACGTCTTCGTCCTGGATAAGCTTGCTGGAGCCGCACTCAGGGCATTGGCCTGGCGCAGTCCTGGATACAATGGGAGAAATATCTTTCTTTGGTATCTTGCCATAGACAGGCACTGCACCCGCATCTCCATAGTTGCATGGCTCAAATGCGGAATGCGGAATGCGGAATGCGGCATTTTCTTCTGACTTCCGGCTTCTGGCTTCCGGCTTCTGGATATGCGCAATTTCGATTTTATTGCAGTCAACGCAGTACCACGCAGGTATCTGGTGCCCCCACCATATCTGGCGGGATATGCACCAGTCCTTTATATTGTTCATCCACTCAAAGTAGGTATTCTCCCAGTTTTTGGGTACAAACCTCGTCCTTTCATCTAAAACCGCCTTTACCGCAGCCTCCGCAAGAGGCTTTACCTTCACATACCACTGGGGAGAGAGATACGGCTCCACAACGGTCCTGCACCTGTAGCATTTACCTACCGCATGCTTATGCGGTTCGCTCTTCAAGAGCAGCCCCCTTTCCCTCAGGATATGGACGACTTTTTCCCGTGCCTTGTGGGCGTGCAGGTCCCTTATCTCTTCAAAGACCAGAGACTCCACCTCCTCAAGCTGAGGCTTGATATGGGCCCTCTCAGTCAATATGTTGATCCTGTTCAGGCCATGCCTGATTCCTGC
>JACQYJ010000228.1 GCA_016208525.1 Deltaproteobacteria bacterium
ACTTAAAAAAGGCTTGACAACAATAAACCAGGGCACAGAGATAAATTTTGAGTATAAGAACCTTTTAAAACCCTTTACTTCTCTGTGTTCTCATGCTTTAGATTTAAAAATTACCGGGCTTTTAAAAGTCACCTTTTGAGTGCACAGAGAAAAGATTTAAAAGAAGGTTTTTCTTTTGGTATTAAAGGGTTTCCTCCGTGTGCTCTGTAGTTCGATTGCAGGATTTAGGAGGTATATGAATGTAAAATTACCGGGAAATCGGCCAGGAGATGCTGAGGCCAGGGGAAGGTTAGGCGCAAAATATGTAGTTTTTATGTAGCATGAGTTGTAATATATTGGATTTGTTTAAAACAATTGGGCTCATAACCCAAAGGTCAGAGGTTCAAATCCTCTCCCCGCAACCAATAAATGACAAGGGTTTGGAGATTTCCTCCAAGCCCTTTTTTGTTGCACTGTGCTAAAATTGGGCCAAATCAATTCGCCGCTATCACCCTACCCTTTCGACCAGTTCCTCAGCATTTCTGGTTATCTTATTGAAGTCATCAGCGGTCAGACCTGCTCCAAGAGCTATCTTCTCGGCTTCCTCTTTAGTTTTCAGGTCTCCAGGAGAATGGGCATCGGTATTTACAAGGAGTTTAGCTCCGGCCGCCAGCGCAGTCTTCGCCACATGGCCGTTGGTCAGGGAATGTCCATTCCTGGCCGTTATCTCAAGATATATCCCTTTCCTGGCTGCAAGTTTCGCATCTTCCATTGTAATCAGCCCCGGGTGGGTGAGGATATCTATGTCTGAATTCAGGGCGGCCGAGTTTGTCCCAGGCTGAACAGGCTCGACTATAGTCTCCCCGTGGCAGAGCACGAGCCTCGCGCCAAGCACCCTTGCCTCCTTTGCCAGGTCTGCGATATCGGCGGGAGGGACATGGGTCAATTCAACTCCGGGGATTACCTTTATACCCCAGGCTCTTGAAAGCTCCGCAGACACCTTTGCTATCCCCGGCACGATAAGGTCTATATTGGAAAGGTCTCCATGGTCGGTTATGGCTATCGCCCTGTAACCTTTGACAACAGCCCTTCTCACAAGCTCTGAAGGGATAAGCTCTCCGTCACTGAACAACGAATGGGTATGCATATCTATCATAAGGCGCCTATAACGGAACGAAAGAGACTGCTAAGCATATTACGAACCCCCTCTGCATCATTTTTCACTACAGGGAAAAGCATTACATCATCCTTCCTGTTCAGGTGTTCCTTTACCTCCCGGACTTTATCCCCGGACGCCTCGCCCTCCGGGATAGCAAAGGCCATCGGTTTACATAACCCGCCCTGAAAATATCCGGCTATCTTATTTATCTCGTCCCACCTCTCGGACTCTCCTTTCAGTATCGTCAAACCACCCAGCATACTATTGGAAAGGGGCCGCCACAGGGGTGAAAAGATATCTGACACAGGGACGGCAATAAAGGTTATCTGGATGTTCTCGCTTATCTGAAGGCGTCCTGCAACACCAAGATATTGATTAGGTCCCATCCCTTTCAGAAAATCCTTGTGGATATGGAATTCCGGCAGTATGTTTATGGCATTTATGACGTATCTTATCTTGTCGTTGTCGTATGAAAAGATCAGCACCTTTCCGAACTCCTTGTCCAGCTTATAGTTCATTCGGAAGGCAAACTTTTCCTTTAACTTTAAAAGCTCCTCTTTGGGGAGTATAGGCCTCTCCTCGCGCTCCTTCTCCTCGGTGATACCTATGATACCCTTGGTCAGCAGGGTCATTATGGTCCTCATCACCTCATAGTCAGGGAAGGTGTTGCGGTCTATGACATCAGAGACCTTCGGAAAAAATTCGAGCAACAGAAATATCTCCTGTGTTATAGGCCTAAGCCCCTTTGGGAGGGTGGAGGGGTCGATCAATACCTTCAGACTAACATCCATAGGGGGGAACTTATCTTTCAGCAATTCCCATTCGTCAAACTGCCTCAACCCCTCCATTATGAGGTTGTCGGCAGCTCTGTTTATCTTATGCGGCACATTGACCTTTCCAGGTAAAAATTTAAAACTCCCGCTCTGCCATGCAAGGAGGCGGTAGAGGGCCTTCTCCCCCACAACCTCTCCAATGGCCGCATCTATTATATTGCCGTCCTGCAGCCATATATCACCCTTGTCTTTGACCATCGTCAGGCAGAGCCGCCCCTCTTTCTTGTTCATGCAAAACATCTGAAGAAGGTCCGGGAGAGATATCTCGGAAAGGCCCCCCTCGATTATCTTCCCTTCCCTTGAGACCTCCCGTGTCTTTGAAACCTTATCAAATATGGAGTATATGCGTGCGGCCACCTCATCAACGTTTACCGGTTTTATAAAGAGGGAGTCCCTGTGCCTCTGGAAGTGCGGTATATAAATGTCCGAGTCGCTCAAAAAAATTAACGGGATGCTTTCTGCCCTAGGGTTGGAGCGCAGTATCTGGGAGAGTTTTATTCCGTCTATGGTTGGAAGGGCAACCGACAGGACAATCATGTCCGGCATATCGGAAAGGGTTTTATTTAAAGCAACGGCTCCGTCATTGGATATGACTGCGTCGTAACCCCTGTCCTTCAGGACACCCTTCAGAGAGGTCGTCAACCTTTTATCTGAATCAGCTATTAAGATTTTTTTGTTGTCAGACATAAAAACCTCTTAAACAGTGACCAGTGGTCGGTGTCTGGCGGTCAGCTATATAACTCATTAACTAATCTCACTGACCACTGACAACCGGCCACCGACCACTTTCTTCACAGTTGTACCTGCAAATGATAGTTCTCCTGGAGCTTTGCAATGATATTTTCGACAAATACAGGGTCAGATGTATGTACCCCATAATACATCCCATCCCTCCTCTCCCTGGTCAGAAGCGCATAGGCATAGTCAACGCTAAGGAAGATCAGGAACTGCACCTTCTCAATCTCCTCGCCGCGAACGAATACAGGGGTAAGGTTTGGCAACTCCCATCCTTTGTCTCCCTTCTCCCCTATCAGAAAGACCTTAGTGGCAGAGCTCTCTATCTTGGAGTGGTTCCCCAGACAGGTCAGGAACTGTTCCATGTTTTTGGCTCCAAGGTAAAGTATTCCCCTCGAATCGGTGTTTGCCTCTATTTCCCCAAGGATGACCTCCTGAACCTGGGACAGAACCTGGGGTGTAAAAAGGATGAACCTCCCCATCCCCTCATCGTCCTCAAAATCTCTTTCAACCGTCATGGAGGCCTTTCCATCGATAAGGGACAGGGGATAATCCTCCTCCTTTCCTACAAGCCTCTCGAATATATTCCAGA
>JACQYJ010000229.1 GCA_016208525.1 Deltaproteobacteria bacterium
CGATAGCCGATGGCGGCCAGATTCTGCTGCCTTATGACCCTGAAACGGGGGTTGAAACGAACCCTGTCACATTCTCCTGGGATGCTGTATCAGGTGTAACAAGTTATGTCCTGATCCGGATGGACGCGCGTGATCCGAGGCATGGAAAGGCTTGCGCGCTTCCAACCAGTCCGACCAGCTTCGTTACCGGTTCGGGCTGCGTCGCCAGCGGAGGCGTGGATGTAAGCGGCAAGTTTGGATTTGATAACAATAACCAGAGCAAGTCTGGGCCTTTCCTTGTGGAAGGTGGGCAGTACTACTGGGAGGTCATAGGGCTCAAAACAACTACTGTAAGTACTATAGCCAACAAGACCTCTCTGGATATACTGAAAGACATCTCTGCCATAAGCGCCCTGCAAAGCTTTACAATAGCAGGGACATACAAAGAGATCACTGTTCAGGTGTATTCGGGCGCCAGCGCTACCGGGACCCCTGTGACTTACTCAGTGAACTACTGGGGTTATGATGTCGGGGCGGCCGATCAGGCCACCATCAAAGTGACTACAGCGAACACTGCTGCGACAACCGGCGAACTTCATGTATACGGCAATTTCTCGAAGAACTATCCACTTACATTTACCAGAGGTGTTGCCACAGTGACCATAGACCTGTCCAAAGGGTGGAACTGGATTGATGTCAGCGACACGATTGACTGGAGTGGTCTGAATAAAAACTTCAATATAAACACCACAGGCGGATTGGATCCGGTGGTTGATATCACTTCGATAACGGATGACAAAGGTAATACGCTGATCCTTGACGAATGGGGCTACGCCAAAGCCAGGACCGGCGCCATGGAAGTCACCATATCGGGTACCGTATCCAACGCCAACATCACATCTGTTGAGGTGAACCTATGGAACGATGCATCCAGCGCATATAGTTATACCCAGGCAACAGTTTCAGGCGGAATATTTACCGCAACCCTGGATATATACAAGGGCGACAACTGGATCAGTGCGGGGGCAGGACTTCAAGACACGAGCGGTTGGGTCTGGTATAGCGACCATGCCGGAGTTTATACCGATACCGGCGCTGTATGGGTCCCGAACATCAGCATCACATCAGTGACTACGGCAATCTCGACAGGCGACTACGGGAACAGCTCTGATTGGGATGCCAGCACGGATCCCGACGGCGTAGTGACCATAAAGGGTAAGTTCAAGAATATCGCGGACGGCACCTATAATATCAACAGTGACGGCGGGTGGAGCACCGGCACCCTGAAAGTCCTCTCCGACGGGTCATTCTCACTGGATGTCACCCTTTATAACGGCTGGAACGACGTCTCCATCAACGACGCCAATTGGAACTGGTATGGCGTCAATATTTACACAACAACCGGGAAGACGGTTGTAAAGCCTACCATAACCGCTGTTAACGGGACTGCTCCTACGGTTCCACAGTATGGCGGCGCCGGGACAGTATCAACAACAGACTGCACAGCGACAGTAACCGGCACTGCGAAGGCCGGGGACCTCAACGTCTACTGGAACGGATATGATGGGACAAGCTACTATTGGGAGAGTCAGACCATTGTCCTTTCAGGAACTGCGGATACGGCAGTGAATTTCAGCTTCAACGTTCCGCTTGTCGGAGGGACCGGGAGCTACAACAACATTGATGTTTATGACCTCAACTGGATGTGGACAGGCGTTCAGGTGACTACATCAGGGACATGCCAATATGCCAACCCGGTAATGTCGGTAACTTCTGTGAAGGATAGCGCAGGCGCTACGATAACGCTCGATACCTATGGAAGTTATAACACAGGGAGCAGCGCTACCATAACGGTGAGTGGAACCAGCAACAGGGCAGGCCGAACCGTAACTGCAAACTCATGGGCCTGCGGAACACAATTGACCTATTCCGCCACGGCGTCCAACTCAGCCAATACGAGCGGAACATACGACTGGTCCATAAGCGGCATAAAGGTATATGATGGATACTCGTATGTGGATTTAAGCGATGGATATAACTGGTCGAACATCTCAGTTAATTCAACCAATGGGGCGCAAGCGGCGCCTGCCCTTACGGTATCGGTATCGCCCGGAATGCTTACATCGCCAGGTAGTTGCGGTTACAATGAATGGGATGCCGGAACAGCGACTACCGTAACCATCTCCGGCACAACCACCGCGCCGGACGGACAGGGTAATTATACCGATCCAACAGGCGCCAACAAGACCTTTACCATGACAAACGGCGCCTTCACAATTACAGGCGTTCCGGTATATGACGGGTGGAATTACATCTCACTATATGATACTGCATGGAATTATCAAAATGTGGGTATTTATACGACAAACGGGCTCGCAAAGCCGCAGTTTGTATCCATTACCGCGCCTTCCAACGCAAGCGCTGTTACAGATACTCAACCGGTGACCGGAACCATAACAACCACGACGGAGTATAGTCCAAAGGTGGTCAGGGCAACCGTAAGCACATACGACTCTTCAACCGCTATAAATACCTATACCCAGTATTCATCGGATACGTATGACCAGACGAATAACGGTTATTCAGCAATGACCTACGACGGCACCGCTAACTTCTCAATCAATAGTGTTGATTTCGGAACAGGAAGCACTGAGGTATATGTTAAAGTCTGGGCCGTTGATGATGTGACATGGGTAAGTCATGGGGTAGCGATGGATTATAATACTGGAACTGCCCGGTCTTATTATTACAAGCCCGGCTCCAAGGCCAATGCCACGCCCAAGAATCCGGCCGTGACATCAGAGATGATGAAGCGGAGATTGATGAGCACCAATAGAAACAGATAGCAGGAACGATATCTGTAACTTATCAAGGGTGGGGGAAACCCCACCCTTTTTTTGTCTGAAAACATTGGAACTTAAGGAACTTAAGGGGTCAGACTTTGTTAATTTGAGATTTGCGGAACCAAATTATAAAAGCCTGACCCCGCTGCTGACCCATTTGCTTTTTTCAGGATTTAAAGGACGGATGGACATTTACAGGTTCAGGTTCTTGGGCCATTTCTGTGAATGATGAAAGACTCTTAGGATTTGAATTGTCTCATTTTTGATGCGGTATGGAACTATGAAAGGGGTATCGGGGATAACAAGCTCTCTCGTTTCCTCGATCCTTCCAGGTCTTCCAGCTGCTGGATATTTAGATAAACGACTCACGGAATTAACAACTTTAAGAACCATCTCGATAGCGGCTCCTGGGTTATCTTTGCCGATATATGCCTCGATGTTTTCAAGGTTATCGGCTGCTCCTTTAGTCCATCGTATTTTCAAGCCTGAACTCCCATTTTTTCAAGACGGTATCGTGATCTATCAAGTGTCCTGTATCGGCTTCCTTGATTGCGTCTTTGATCTCTTTGGTCTGCCATTCATTCACTTCAAGGTAATCTTCAATAGCATGAGTAACGAGGTAGGATTTATTACGGGAAGTTGCTTTTGCAAGCTTCTCGAGCCTGTTCTTGATCCTCTTATCAATTCTTACTGTGATAGTTGTCATAGTGAACTCCTTATATATTTGTAAGACATGATAACACACTGTTTTATAATGTCAAGCTCCTGCCTTTTCAAGGGTCTGCGACACGCAATTCTGGGCAATTCTGGGGACACGCAATTCTGGGGACACCATACCTAATTCCCCTGTTTCTTTGAAGAAAATTCGGGCTAATCGTAATCGGGGACGGGTTCAAATTGTTTCCGTCCCTGAATGTGAACCCGTCCCTGATTATTCCATTAAGCGAAGATCGCTAAGAAAGAATGAACAATACAATTATGATGGTCTCGTAAAAAGTCTAAAAAAGGCCAAAAACCGATTTTTGGCATTAATGATTTCGCATAGTTACAAAGGTGATTTTCTGCATTTTTGACTTTTTACGAGACCATCAAAATTAATGGGGCAAGAATTTATCTTGACTAAACAAGCACAGCATTGTACATTATATTGAACAATCGTTAAGGAGATATAGAAATGAAGGCAATCAGTTACAGCGAAGCAAGGCAAGGCTTAAAAAGTGTCATGGACTCGGCTTGCAGTGATCATGAGCCTGTTATCATTACGCGTAAACGTGGAGAGAATGTTGTAATTATAAGTTATGATGACTATGAGTCTCTCATGGAAACGGAATATCTGCTTTCTTCGCCTGCCAATGCAAGGCATTTGCTTGAGTCTATAGAACAGGCAAAAAGAAAGGAACTTACTCCATTGGAGAAGTTGACCATTTGAATGTCTCTTTTACTCCCAACGGCCTGGCAGATTTGCATTACTGGGTAAAGCACGACCGCAAAGCTGCCGACAGGATACTGACACTATTGGAAGACGTCAAAAGAGACCCGTTTGCAGGGATCGGAAAACCTGAGCCTTTAAAATTCCAACTATCCGGTTGCTGGTCACGTCGCATTGACCTTGAACATCGCCTTGTCTATCAAATAAACTCTAATGAAATCATTGTAATCTCCTGCCGTTATCATTATTGAAATGAGGAACGGCTCAATTTGCACTACGTCAAATTTGATGGTCTCGTAAAAAGTCTAAAAAAGGCCAAAAACCGATTTTTGGCATTAATGATTTCGGGGGAAATTCTGGGGACACCATACCTAATTCCCCTGTTTCTTTGGGCTAATCGGGGACGGATTCATATTGTTTCCGTCCCTGAATGAGAACATGTCCCTGATTATTCCCTGCCTAGTCGATACACTGGTCTTTCTTGACAAGATTCTGGAAACCTGATAACGTTTCAATACATGAATAGAAACCGCAGAGAGGCGATAGGGAATATGTTCCTTGATGTAGCCAAATACCTGATTACTTCTACGGCGATCAGCTCTTTTGTCGTTGAAAAAATTAATCCTACAGCCTTTGCGGTATCAGTCACCTTCTCTGCAGGGATTATAGCAATGGCATATTTCATCATACCCCAGGACAAGGAGGACAAATAAATGGAATACATCGCAATAATCAGTGTAGTCATGTTTTTAGTCGCAGCAGGCTTTGCTATCTACTTCTATAAACAGGAAAGACATTCTCATTAAGAGGAGAGATGGAGCAAGAGGAGCAAGAGGGGTCAGGTCTGCACTCTTCACACTCTTTAAAATAGGGGCATGGCGGAAGCCATGCCCCTATTTTTATTGGGAAACTTAAGGGGTCAGACTTTGTTAATTTGATATTTGCGGAACCAAATTATAAAAGCCTGACCCCGCTGCTGATTCAGAGAAAAGATTTAAAGCAGGTTTTTCCCTTTCGGCATTAAAGGGTTTTCTCTGTTTGCTCTGTGGTTCGATTGCAGGATTTAGGTTGCATTTTAATGTGCCTAATCACGGCAAGCTCTGGAAAAGCCTGATGCGTGCTCATTTGGGAGACTATGAGGCATATGAGGCAGAATTGAAAAGATTGGCTGGCAGAGAAAGAACCTAAATTCTGCAATTTGCCGCAGATGCACGCAGATAAACGCAGATAAAACCAATAGTTATTGTTTGTAATAATTTCACCCAAAAGGTGAGTATTCGTTTTTGTTTAAGTCTTTGAAATATCAGTGCAAATCCGTGTAAATCTGTGGCTAAATGCTTTTTTTAGAAAGAAGCAGGTCATTTACTTTTTGAATACGGCTGTGCTATTCTAATAAATGTCTTTAACAGTATTACTGATTTTATGGAGGCCTGATTGGACAAGATAGTAATAGAAGGCGGAGAGAGGCTCATCGGCGATGTGGAGATCAGCGGGGCTAAGAACGCGGCTCTCCCTCTTCTGGCAGCGTCCATCCTTCCAGAAGGGACTACCGTATTTGAAAATGTCCCTAATCTTGAGGACATAAGGACCACAAGGAAGCTCCTTGGCACCCTTGGGGCCAAGGTCGAGGCTGATGAGAAGAAACATACCGTATCCGTTGATGCCTGCAAATTGACCTCTCATGAGGCCCCATACGAGCTGGTGAAGACTATGAGGGCGTCTTCCCTGGTTCTTGGGCCGCTTCTTGCCAGATTAGGCAGGGCAAGGGTCTCTCTCCCCGGCGGATGCGCCATAGGGGCAAGGCCCATAAACCTTCATCTCATGGCCCTTGAAAAGATGGGGGCGCAGATAAATATAGAGCACGGTTATGTGGAGGCAAAGGCCAGGAAACTCAAAGGGGCCAGGATATACTTCGACATTGTTACCGTGACAGGAACGGAAAATATCATGATGGCCGCATCCCTGGCTGAGGGGACTACGGTCCTTGAAAATGCCGCCTGCGAACCGGAGGTTGTGGATACGGCAAATCTGTTGAACAAGATGGGCGCAAGGATCAGAGGGGCAGGCGCCGATGTAATAACGATAGAGGGCGTGTCTTCATTAAAGCCAGTTTCCTACAGGGTAATGCCGGACAGGATAGAGACCGGGACCTTCATGATTGCAGCAGCTCTTACCCGTGGCAATATAAAGATCAAGGGCTGCGTAAAAGAACATTCCATGGCCCTTATCATAAAGCTGCGGGAGGCGGGGGCAGAGATAAAAAGTGAGGACGACGGGATAAGGGTCATCGGCCATCGCAGGATAAAGAGCGTGGATGTTAAGACCCTTCCATATCCGGGATTTGCCACTGACATGCAGGCCCAGATGATGGTCTTGATGACCTTGGGCGGCGGACTCTCTGTAATAACCGAGACTGTATTTGAGAACCGCTTCATGCACGTTTGTGAGCTCCAGAGGATGGGTGCGGATATAAGGATAGACGGGCACAGCGCCTTAGTTAAGGGCGTCCCATACCTCTCCGGAGCCCCTGTTATGGCAACGGACCTTCGGGCCAGCGCCTCCCTGATATTGGCAGGTCTTGCAGCAGAAGGGACAACAGAGGTCTCCAGGGTATATCATCTTGACAGGGGATATGAGAGGATAGAGGAAAAGCTCTCAAGGCTGGGGGCCAAGATAAAGAGGGTAAAATGAAGGTTCAAAGTTCAAAGTTCAAAGCTCAAAGCAAATCGTCTAACGTCTCGCGTCCCACGTCTCACGATTACTTAACTATAGCCCTTCCTAAGGGGCGTGTGATGAAACAGGCCCTCAAGATATTTTCCAAGATCGGGGTCGAGCCTCCTGATGCAATTGAGGAATCGAGGAAGCTTATCTTTGATGACAAGGAAAATGGGCTGAGGTTCCTCGTAGTAAAGCCGACAGATGTCCCGACTTATGTGGAATATGGCGCCGCAGACATTGGGGTCGCAGGGAAGGACGTCCTTATGGACCAGGAGAGGGACGTTTATGAGCCTCTGGACCTGAAGATCGGCAGGTGCAGGATGATAGTTGCAGAGCCATCGGCCCTTTCCGCAAAGGATGACCCGTCGCAGTGGACCAGTATTCGTATTGCAACCAAGTATCCGAATATAACAGAAAGGTATTTTGCTTCAAAGGGTATCCAGGTGGAGCTGATAAAATTGTACGGCTCCATTGAGCTTGCGCCTCTGATAGGGCTTTCTGAGAGGATCGTTGACCTGGTTGAGACAGGGGAGACCCTGCGTCAGAACGGTCTTGTGGAAGTGGATGAGATAATGAAGATCACCTCCAGACTTATTGTTAACAGGGCATCGCTTAAGATCAAATTTGGTAACATCCTTTTTTTATGGGAGCCGCTAGCTCAGTTGGTAGAGCACCTGACTTTTAATCAGGTGGTCCTGGGTTCGATCCCCGGGCGGCTCACCATTTATTTTTAAGTGTCATGTATAGAACCGGGCTTAAAGTTTTTGATTGGCTTGAACTCGAAACCCGGAATCCGAAATACGAAACCTCTGCAAGTCTTCCCAGGTATCTATATCGTGCCACTCATTAAGCACGGAAAAAATTATGCAGTGTCCTCCGGCTTTCTTCAGGGTCATCTCGAATACCTTGTTGCCGCTCCACGGGATGCCGTCAAAGACAGGCAGCTCCTTTATCCCGCCTATGAGATAGTATCCGCCGTCGGTCGAGGGCCCAATCACCATATCTGAAGAATCAAGCCTCCTGAACCCTTCCTGTATATATTCAGGAGGGAGATCAGGAGAGTCGCTCCCTATAATGATAACCTTTTTGTATCCAGCCGAAAGTGTGTCCTTCATGGCATTGGACATCCTCTCACCAAGATCGTTCCCGTTCTGAGGCATCAGTCTTATCCCAAAGTCGCTGGAGACCCTATGAAAAAAGGGGTTCTCGACACCGGGATGGCAGGAAATGAATATGTCCGCGCCCTCAATCCTGTAGGCAATCCTGATGGCGTCCATAATAAAAGATGCATGCAACTCGGCGCATTCTTCAGCGGAAAGATGAGTCTGAAGCCTTGTCTTTACCTGTCCGGCAACCGGGGCCTTGGCGAATATTATCAGGGCATGCCTATTGCTCATTATGAAGGTATTTTATATGAAAATGGGCAGAGAGGCAAACCTGTTTTTTGAGCTTGACCTGGCCAACTTTTTTTGAGAATATCCGTTGATATGAAAAATACCCTAAAGCTCCTTTCTCCAGCCAAAATCAACCTCAGGCTGGATGTCCTCGGTAAGAGAAAAGACGGGTATCATGAGATTGAAAGCATAATGACAAGGATAAGCCTCTATGACGAGGTCTCTCTGCATGTCGTGGATGGGGAAGGTCTGGAGGTTATATCTACCGGCTCCGCTCCATCAGGGGAAGGCAATATTGCCTATAAAGCGGCAATGGCAATGCTGAATAGATATTCAGGCAGGGTCAGAGTCCGGGTAGAGATAACAAAGAATATCCCGGTAGCAGCAGGCCTTGGAGGAGGGAGCGGCAACGCCGCAACTGTCCTTGTGGGTCTTAACCAGATGTTAGGTCTCGGTTTTTCAAGGGATGAATTGATGGAAATCGGTCTCCAGCTCGGGGCGGATGTCCCGTTCTTTATATTTGAAAGACCTGCAATTGCGAGGGGGATAGGGGAGAGGCTTGAAGAGATACAACTTCCCAAACTCTGGTTTGTGCTGGTAAACCCCAATATCCCTGTATCCACGGCAGATGTTTACAGAGGGTTAAATTTAAAAATAGGGTTGACAAAGAAAGGTTTTGGTATTAATATGCCAAATTCCTTCAATGGCATTGAAGGAGTAGTAGAGTTACTTCATAATGACC
>JACQYJ010000230.1 GCA_016208525.1 Deltaproteobacteria bacterium
TATTGATGGTCTCGTAAAAAGTCTAAAAAAGGCCAAAAACCGATTTTTGGCATTAATGATTTCGCATAGTTACAAAGGTGATTTTCTGCATTTTTGACTTTTTACGAGTGCATCAGTATTGAACAAAGAAAGGCAAAAAAACGATCTTTGCTTAATGGAGTTCTTTTTTCTCTTGACAGGCGCCTTTTAATGGGCGACCCCTATTCTCTCCACACCTTATCTCCGCCTCCGACTTTCTAATATACCTGGGGATCATGGTAAACGGGTCATCAGTATCACCTTTTTCCAGCCTGTTCAGCGCCAGCAAGGCAACATTAGAGGCCCTCGGCAGTTGTAAGGGGAGAGGGGCTTCATAATATAGCCCTCCAAGTTTTGCCATCAACAGATCCCTGTATCTGTTTACACCGTCCCCGAGAAATACGGTTTTTTCGGTTATCATTCCTTCAAGTGCGTCGGGGTTAACGGCAATATCATCACTAATTTTTCCCGGTGAATTATCGCCTGGCCCGTAAAGGGCGGTATAAACCTCTCCCTTCCTTGCATCCTGGATCGGGCAGATAAGATAACTTGAAAAAGTCATATTAAGGGCCAGAGCGTCCAGCGTAGGTATGCCTATGAGCGGCTTGCCTGAAGCGTAAGAGAGCCCCTTGGCTGCGCTCAGGCCTATCCTCAAGCCGGTAAACGAGCCCGGCCCGATTGACACTGCAACTCCGTCCATATCATCAATGGCAAGGCCGGAGTCGCCGAGAAGGCGGTCAATGGCAGGCATCAGCTTCTCGGAGTGGGTTGCCCTGATATTAAGGGTAATCTCGGAGATCACCCTTGCGTCATCAACAATCGCGATACTTCCGGCCATTGTGGCTGTTTCTATGGCAATTACAAGCATATCTACCCCATCCCCACCCTCTCCCTCCCCTTGAAAGGGAGGGAATTCTATTTATCCCTCTCCATCGGGGAGAGGGATAAGGTGAGGGTGGGATAAAAATATATGACGTAGCATCTTAGCACCCTGCATTAATGATTGTCAAAACAGTTTCACAGGCAAAGAAAAAAGGTTTGACGGTGAGCGGCAAATTAAGTAGAATACGGCAATGGAATATCTCTCTGACGGCAATCTGAGGCTGCCTAAGTGGGCAAAAAGGAAGATCGGAACCAGAGGGTCCATTCATAAGATGAAAGAGGTCTTGAGGCGAGAAGGGCTTCATACCGTGTGTGAAGAGGCCAGTTGCCCCAATATGGGCGAGTGTTTCTCCAAGCCTACCGCAACATTCATGATCATGGGGGATCTCTGCACCAGAAACTGCGGTTTCTGCGATGTAACACCCGGGATCCCAAAAATCCTTGACATTGAAGAGCCTATGAAGGTTGCCCGTGCATCAAAACAGCTTGGTCTCAGGCATGTTGTGATAACCTCTGTGACAAGGGATGACCTTTACGATGGAGGGGCAAGGCATTTCGGGTCTACAATTAAAGAGCTGAAAAATGCGATTCCAGAAGCCTCAATAGAGGTCTTGACCCCTGATTTTAAGGGTGACGTTACACTTCTGGAGCCGATTGCCAGGGAAAGACCGGATATCTTCAATCATAATATGGAGACAGTCCCAAGGCTTTACCCATTGGTGAGGCCACAGGCAGATTATGAGAGGTCCCTGAAAATATTAAAGGGCATGAAGGCCGTGGAGCCTGAGATAGTTACCAAGTCCGGGATCATGCTGGGTCTCGGAGAGAAGAGGGAGGAGATTCTGGGCGTCATGGATGATCTCAGGACAGTTGGATGCGACCTCCTCACCATTGGACAGTACCTGAGACCCTCTAAGGGGAACCTTCCTGTTGTTGAGTATGTTGAAGAAGAGCTGTTTGCAGAATATGGCGATATCGCAAGGAAGAAAGGCTTTCTCCATGTTGCCTCAGCGCCGCTTGTAAGAAGCTCGTTTAATGCGGAAGAAATATGGAACCTAAAAGCTGCAAACCACAGAGACCACAGAGATAAATTTTGAGTATAAAACCCTTTTAAAACCCTTTTCTTCTCTGTGTCCTCGTGATTTTGACTTTAAAAATTATGGGTTTATAAAAGTCATCTTTTGAGTGCACAGAGAAAAAAGCTGGTAAGCTTGCAAGCCGGCAAGCCAACAAGCAAAATCCGTGTGCTCTGTGGTTCGATTGCAGGATTTAGGTGGAAGGTAATGCCAAAGCCATGATTGTCCATAGATTACACAGATTACACAGAATAAACCAAAATATTGTCAGCGGGATTTAAAAAATCTGTGAAATCCGCGGAATCTGTGGATAGCGCAGCTTTAAATAAATTTCAAAGATAAGGAAGGTTAATTAAATATGGAGATGGATTTCCCAAGGATCAAGAGACTGCCGCCCTACGTATTCAACATTGTAACCGATTTAAAGATAAAGGCGAGAAGGGCAGGGGAGGACATAATAGACTTCGGCATGGGAAACCCGGATATGCCGACCCCTCCTCATATTGTTGAAAAGCTCATAGAAGCGGTTCACAACCCGAGAAACCACAGGTATTCCGCATCCAAGGGGATACCAAAGCTCCGGGGCGCCATTGCAGACTGGTACAAGAGGAACTACTATGCAGATATAGACCCGGAGACAGAGGCAATAGCAACCATAGGGTCGAAGGAGGGGCTTTCCCATCTTGCCCTTGCAACCCTTGACAGAGGGGACGTGGTCCTTGTCCCAAACCCGACCTATTCCATACATACTTACTCAGTTGTCATTGCTGGCGCGGATGTGAGGAGCATCCCTCTTACTCATAACACGGATGAGTTTTTTGACTCTCTCCTTAAGGCGACCAAGGACTCATGGCCGCTCCCTAAGATGCTTATCCTCTGCTTCCCCCATAATCCTACAACAGCGGTTGTTGACCTGGATTTTTTTGCAAGGGTGGTTGATTTTGCCAAAGAACACAAGATGATAGTGGTGCATGACCTTGCATACGCAGACATAGTTTTTGACGGATACAAGGCGCCCTCTTTCCTGCAGGTCCCGGGCGCAAAGGATGTGGGGGTCGAGTTCTTCACCCTGTCCAAGAGCTACAATATGCCTGGATGGAGGGTGGGGTTTGCCGTTGGCAACCAGAAGCTTATATATGCCTTAACCAGGATGAAGAGCTATCTTGATTACGGTATGTTCCAGCCGATCCAGATCGCCTCCATCCTTGCCCTTAACGGCCCCCAGGACTGTGTTGAGGAGATAAGGAAGACCTATGAATCAAGAAGAAATGTCCTTTGCGATGGCCTGAACAAGATAGGATGGGAGGTAGAGAGGCCGAAGGCGACCATGTTTTTATGGGCCAGGATCCCTGAGCAGTACAGGAAACTGGGCTCCCTTGAATTCTCAAAACTCCTTCTTACAGAGGCAAAGGTCTCTGTCTCTCCAGGTGTCGGTTTTGGCGAGATGGGTGATGCGTATGTCCGTTTTGCCCTGGTGGAGAATGAACACAGGACGAAACAGGCTGTAAGGTGCATGAAGAAGCTATTTTGAAAACCTCTGGAAATGACAGATTGTCACAGATAAGCCTTTGGTTGCCCCTCCTTGTCTGGATGGCTCTTATATCGCTATTTTCTACAGACAGCTTTTCAAATGACAATACCGGCAGCATTATTGAACCGATATTGAGGGCAGTCTTAGGCAGGTCCTTTTCCGAGCAGGTCTTTGACTTTATCCATTATCTGGTCAGAAAGTCATCGCATGTCATAGAGTATGCAGTTTTATGCGGGCTCTGGTATCGCGCAGTCAAGCCGGGTTTACGTGGTTGGAGCAGGAAAGCCGCTATTAGCGCATGCGCTCTTCCCATCATCTATGCGGCGCTGGACGAGTTCCATCAGGCTTTCACCTCCAACAGAGAAGGGAGGCCGCTGGATGTAATGATAGACTCTGCCGGGGTTCTCGCAGCAATAGCGATCATCTGGTTCTATAATAAACGGGCTGGGATTAGAGTTCATGAGCATAAATAAGGCTATAGGTGTATTTGATTCGGGGATAGGCGGATTGACCGTCCTGAAGGAGATAATAAAGCTTTCCCCCCACGAGGATACTATTTATCTCGGCGACACTGCGAGGGTTCCTTATGGGACCAAGTCCGCAGAGACCGTTACAAGATACTCCCTTGAGATAACCGATTTCCTTGTTACTAAGGGGATAAAACTTCTTGTAGTAGCCTGCAACACCGCATCTGCAGTTGCCCTCCCTGCCTTGAGAGAAAAACATAGCCTCCCGATCATAGGAGTTATTGAACCTGGGGCAAGGAAGGCTGCGGCTACGACACAGACAAAGAAGGTCGGGGTCATAGGAACAGAAGGGACCATTAAGAGCGGCGCTTATGAAAAGGCCATCAAGGCCCTGGCTCCGGAAATCGAGGTGATAAGCAAGCCTTGCCCTTTATTTGTGCCTTTGGCAGAGGAAGGGTGGACTGACAACGAAGTGGCCCGTGCTGCCGCAAGCAGGTATCTTGAAGATATGAAAGGGGTTGACACCCTTGTCTTGGGATGCACCCACTATCCGCTATTAAAAGGCGCGATTGCATCGGTCATGGGCAGGAATGTCAGGCTTATTGACTCGGGTGAAGAGACGGCCCTGGAGGTCAGGCGGGTCTTGGGTAAAGAAGGATTGCTAAGGGGACTGTCCCCGACTGGCAAAAGGACCTTTTATGTAACAGATAACCCGGAAAGGTTTGTAAGTGTCGGCCTCCGCTTCCTCGGAAGCGTGTTGGGCCATGCAGAGAGGGTGGAAATCCCTTGACAGAAATGACCGTAATCCGTAAACTGTTCACCGTTGTCTCGTAGGGGCAGGTTTCAAACCTGCCCCTACAATAGCTCAATAAGATGCCGGAGTGGTGAAACAGGTAGACGCACGGGACTCAAAATCCCGCAGGGGCAACCCTATGTCGGTTCGATTCCGACCTCCGGCACCACCTTGAGATACACCATTTTTTGACTGGCCAGGGAGGATGTAGTCAACCTCCTTAGGGCGCGGCGTATCATAGAAGTAACACCTTGCAACTCCTTCTTCCCTCAATACCTCTACCCTGTCCAGGAAATACCCTATAGCGGTCTTTTGTTCACCCGGCGCTCGGTTCTTCAAGATATCGCCAACGTTCTTTAGCACCCTGGCGTATTCGTTGACCATGGCAAGGACTTGGCTTGGTTGGTTCCTTACTCCTTCAAGCTTATTGATCTCTTTAAGAAGCTCCTCCCTTTCGGCCTCTTTTTGAAGCAGCCGGTCGGCCAGGCTCCTTGACTTTGTGTCTGTGAATATAAGGGCGTCCTGTATCTTGGCTATTTCGTCATCAATGCCCTTGAGCTTCTTCTTTAAGACAGGGTAGGCACTTGACGATTCCCTCTCGATGCGGATAAGGGCGTCTTTGAGATAGGTCTTAAACCGCTCCACGTATTTTTCGGAGTCGAGCATCTTACTGATCTGAGATATGACAAAATCCTCGATCCCTGGGATATTCCCTTCGGTCTTCTTAGGGATGTTTAACGGATTGCACTTATTGAATTTCTGGTGGCCGGAATCATAGTAGTAGTGATATTGCTTCCCGTGGCCGTTGTTTACCTTCCGCCCCAGGAACTTATAACCGCAACTCATGCAGGTTATCTTTCCGGAAAGGAGGTAATCTGTCCTCATACCGCTGCACTTGCTGAATGACCTCGAGCTCCGTTGAGACTGTGCCTTTTCAAAAAGGGTAAGCGGGACTATACCCTCGTGAGCTTCCCGGCAAACGGTCTTTTCCTTGACCTTTTTAGAGAACTTCGAGCCGCCGTAAGAAAGTTCGCTTATGTATTTGCGGTTAATGAGGATGGAGCGGACGGTATCAACACCCCAGAGACCGCCCTTTGGCGACGGTATCCCTTCATCATTGAGAGTATGGCAAATCTCCTTATATCCCTTGCCGCCCTCTGCATACAGCCTGAATATCCGGTTGACCAGGGCTACGTCACGCGGATCGCCGGGGACCAACTTGACTTTCTGGCTCTTAATCGCCTTTGTCTGTCCAGGCTCCAGGACATTAAGCTCATTCCCGTTTTCATCACAGAGCATCCGCGCATAACCAAAAGGAGGGATGCCGCCCGCAGAATATCCTTTGCTGGTAGCAATGACCGAGCCTCTTATGACATCGTTGGAAAGTTGCTTGATGAACCCTCCAGACTGGTCATAGTTTACGAGCCGTTGAATATCTCCTGCAATGCCGGGCATATTGCTGTCACTCTGGGCATATTCAATAGGTGCACCGCCCTTTATAAGGATATGCTCGTAATAGAAAAACTCCTTTGTATCAGGAGACCTGCCGAATCTCGATTCATTGAGGATTACGATTTTAGAAAAGGCATGTTGCTTTGTCTGGACTTTCTGAATGAGCCTCCCAAAGGCAGGCCGGGTGAAGGTGGTACCGGAAAAGCCTTCATCAACAAATTCCTCGATGATCTCATATCCTTTTTCCCGGCAGTATCGCTTCAATATAGTCCGTTGGCCAGGGATAGACTCATCTTGTTTGTCCGTCGAACATCTCATATAAAGGGCTGCTTTCATGGTTCCCGCCATTCTACCATCAAACCGATTTTGATAAATGATTTTTTATTACCCATTCATGCCGGGGGTCGCGCTTACCCGGATACCTGATTTTTCGATACCGGTTTTTTGGAATGGGTAATAAAAGATACTCTTATATTACCCATTCTTTGAACTATTCTTCCGGGCCTCCCTTAAAACCTCATAGACCCAGCTTTCCGTGACGCCGTATTTCTTTGCAAGCTCAGTGACGCTCATGATCTGGTAGTCCTTAACTATCTGACGGTGACGCTTCTTCACAGCGGGAGACAGGTTGCTGTCCAGTTTCGGGAAGTAGATATTCTCGCCTCCGAATTCCTTACCGAGCCTCAGAGCGTTCTCTATGCCTATCACCTTGCCAACTTGCCGGTATGTTGGATGAAGGTCATCCAGGTTGGTATCTGTCATTACTTTACCTCCATCTTAGCAGCCTTTTTCTCTTCTCTAACGCGTCGAACAATGTCATACAACCAACGGGCCGTAACGCCGTACTTTCGAGCAAGTTGGTTTGCCGGCATCGAGCCGAACTCCGCAAATATCTTGCGGTCTCTTTCTCTCAAGAGAGGTGAATAATGGCTTGTCAGCTTTGGAAGATAGAGGTTTTCACCGCCGATCTCCTTCCCAAGCTTCAAGGCGTTCTCTATGCCGATAATCCTGGCTATCTGCTGGTATGTGGGGTGAAGCTCTTCCATCTTGATATTGCTCATTCCTTTACCTCCAGTTTGACATTAGGCTTGGTCTCTTTGACGGTGACGTACTTCATGATGTTCTTTTTGACCTCTGCCGGTTCCTTGATACCCAGGGCGTGGCCGGACTCCATAAACTTCTTGAAGTCGGACGTGGTCTTATACTCCGTCTTCTTCTCAAAGAATCTTTCAAAGAGTGGCCCGAGAGGAACCTTGATATCTTCAACCTCATTCTTGACGACAAAGGACTCCCTGAAGGTGACAAGGGCCTGGGCGGATATCCCTTCCAGTGTGACGGTAGTCGTTCCCTCCCTCCGCGCCCTGGCGATCTCTATAAGACGATCCTGGGTTTCCTCTAACTCTTTCTTGGTTAAGTCCGCCCTTGCCTTCAACAGCAAGCCCCGCTGCAGGAGCTTTTCTATCTCCGCATCCTCAGCCGGGACAAAGTGCCTTTTCCCACTTACCTGAACCTTTTTAATCTCTGTGACCTTTTTCATCTGTACCTCCTTTTATAGAATGCTATCCCATATAATCCCATTTAGTCCCAACAAATCCCACTACTTAAGCAAACGTAAAGCATCCTAAACCACACTTCCCGTCATTTCACGTATTTATAAAAATACCCCCCGGGTTGACCGGTTTTTTTGCCGCACGTCAACGACGCGCATGTCAAAACCTCGCACGCCGGAAGTTCGCATGTTAAAACTTTGCATAGTTTTAACACCTGTTTTAATTCTTTACGACTATAAAGCCTTATCAATAAAGGGTTTGCTGATATTGCCTTTTTTGCGCCGGTCGTGAAAAATCCCTTTTCCTTACGATTTTCAGGCAATGCTAAAATTGCCTTCAAATCCTTATATATCAAGGCTTTGCGGTCGTTCCGCTGTGAGGGTATGGGATATAATCTTACTATTATGCGAAGTCCTTTAAGAAATGGCGTAAAGACGGGGCTTCCCGGACGTGTTAAAACATTTTCCCCGGTATTAAAACTTTTCATGGTTTACACCCAGCAAAGGCCGTCATATCAAGGGTTTCGTCACCTTGCGCCTGATTTGGCACTACCCCCCTTTCATCCCCCCTTGCTAAGTGGGGAAAGAGGGGGGTCTGATTTGCCCATCTCATCTTTCTCAAGGAACGGGCCTCAACCTGTCTGACCCTTTCCTTTGTCAGACCGATCCTTGCGCCTACCTCCTCATAAGTCAGGTCATGCCAGAAGCGGAGGGTGATAACCGTCCGTTCCCTTTCGGTCAACTCCGAAAGCATCCGCGTGACCTGTCTATCGGAAGTAGTAACATCCGCTGCCGGACCATCCGAAACAAGGAGGTCTTTAAAGGTCGTGTCCTCATCATCTCCAAAGGCCAGATCATCTAAGGAGTAATGTTGATGCCTGGAATAGTCCATCATGGCCCTTTGGACAAACTGATTTATCCAGTGACCGGCGTATGTGACAAACCGGAAGCCCGTTTCAGGGTCAAAGGTACTTGTCGCCCTCATAGCGCCCAGGCACCCCTGAGAAATCAGGTCCATCATAGGAAACCCTGGACGTCTATACTTGAAGACGATCTTCAAAACAAATCGGAGGTTGGCCTCAATAAGCCGGTTGGCGGCGGCTTTGTCCCCGGCCCTGGCCTGCCTTGCCAACAAAACCTCTTCTTCCCTGGTAAGCACTGGAATCTTTTTCATGTCCACTACAAACATCCTGAGCAAATCCCTTTCGTTTGATACGACGCCCTTTTCTTCCATCCGCCCTCCTTTTGTGATAGAGTGTTGACTCACAAAGGCAGCGGGTTCCTCCGAAGCCGGGGACAGTCCCGATTCTACGGCGTACCGCCCGTAAATAGGGACAGTCCCCTAAGCCATGCTCTGGCCGGAGAGCATGGCTTTACTTATTTAAGGGGCTGTGCATCCCCGGATGGTCTTCATAGCTCTGGGCTGAATGTACATAGATCATGGTTGTGTTTATGTCCTGGTGCCCGGCCAGCTTTTGAATGTCCTGGAGCCTCACCCCTTCCTGGGCAAGGACGGTAAAGGCCGTGTGTCTGAGGGCATGAGGGCTTAATGTCCCCCCCTCCCGCTTTATCTTGGCCTTAACGATGTATTTCTTTACGACATCCTCAATAGCCTTGACCGAAAGAGGGATATCCTGCCGGTCTCTCCTTATTACAAGGCCATGCGCGTACTGGTCATAGATGAAAGGGAGGAATACGGGAAGCTCACCGGTGACCTTTACCCCTGATCTGTTGACCGTCTCTATCCAGTCATCAAAGGCCTGCAATGCCCTGCCGTTCAATATGATTGCCGTCTTTGGCCTGTTCTGAAACCGCCCTTTTCTGTCGGTGATCCAGACCTTCTGTTGACCCTTTATCCTCTCCTGCTCAAGGTTCTTATGCCTGAGCTTTACGATCTCGTTGGCCCGGAGACCATAAACCAGAAGGATCAGGAGCATCGCATAGTCGCGCTGTCCTATGGCGGTCCTTCTGTTCGGAAGCTTCAGGAGCCTTTCCGCCTCAGCCGTGGAAAGGACCGAGTAATAACCCTTGTCTTTCTTCGGGAAGATGAGCTTGAGCTCCTTGAAGACGATGGGGTTCTTGAACTTCCGGTTCTCTTTTTCGATGTACTTAAAGAACCTGTTTAAGGCGATGAACTTGTTCCAGATGGTGGTATCCTTATTGCTATCCTCTCTGAGGTGGTCACGGTAGGCCAGGGTATCCATCCTCGATACCTCCATAAGGTCCTTTCCCGCCCATACAAAGAAGAGCCTTACAAGGTTCTCATAGCTCCGCTTTGTGTTGGCCGTGTTCTGAGAGGCTATGAACCCTTCCAGGTACTTCTTCAGGTCTTCGCTCTCGATCCCCTTATGGGTCTTAAACTCCTTAAGGGTGTCAATAGGGTTCTGGAAACCCTTGACCTTCTTTTCAAGGAACTTGAAGAAGCCGTTAAGCATAGAGAACTTTCTCTTTGTGGTCTTTGGCGTGTGCTCCTTCCCTATCTTTTCACGGTAGGAGTTAAGGGTATCCTTGCTTATGCCGGAAAGGTCGCTGTCCTTGAAGTCAAAGAACTGTTGAATCTCAGACCGGTAGACCCTCTGGCTCCCTCCGTCGAACTTCTTCAGATAATCTTCAAAGAGCTTCCGCCCCGTGGCGCCGTCCAGGAATGACATCAGGCAACCCCCTTTTTCTTCAGTTTCGCCTTTTCAAGGACATGGATCACAATACCGGCCTCCTTGACCCTGAGCTTTTTAAGGCCGTCCCTCTTGTAAACCTTCTTTATAAAGTTCATCAGCCGTTCATCAGACCATCCGGCCTCTGTCTTGAGATGGTCTATCAAGGCCAACTGATCTTTCGAGGAAAAGATGATCTCCTCAGGCTCCTTATCCTGCCTGTAAACCGTCCACTTCCTTTGACCATTATCCAGGGCGTCAATGACCTTGACAGCCTGCCTTTTAGTAAGAGCCCTTGTAGACCTCTGGCCGGAGACAGATTCAACGACATCCCTTAACCAATCCTCGGATATCCCTTTCTGGCTCCTTATAGACCATATCTTCTTTAACTGCTCTCCTGTAATTCCTTCCTTAATACTCGTCTTTCTTTCCATTTTTGCCCCTTTTTGGACATTTACGATTTGAGAAATCAAAAAAAAAACAAAAAGCGGTAGTAGCGGTAGTAACTCTTGTCAATAAAGGGTTTCCTTGTGGTAGTACAGTGGTAGTTTTACTACCACCTACTACCGCTTGACTACCGCCTACTACCACCGTACTACCGCATGAACTACCACCTTAAATCCTTTACTATCAAGGGTTACTACCGCTACTACCGCTTTTTTATTGTCCTTCACTTTTTAAATCAATCATCCTTATCCTCTCCCATAAACTTCCGGTAAACATCCCAGGGAATGATGATGAATCGTTTGTAGACCGGCCCGGCGCTGTCTGTCCTGATCTTTCTTACGCATGTGTAATGGCGGTCATCTTCCTTCTTGATCCACTCCCGTTCAGCCCATGCCCGGAGTACGGCGTTCTCTGAATACCCTTCCTTCTTGATGACCTCAGCAAACTTGTCACGGAAGATGCCTATCCATGCCCCTCTCATTATGTAGCCGTAAGGATCGCTCCCGCCGCCATAGAAATATCCGTCACAGCCTGA
>JACQYJ010000231.1 GCA_016208525.1 Deltaproteobacteria bacterium
CTTATTATAGCCGTCAGCCAGTCAGGAGAGACGGCGGATACCCTGGCTGCCGTCAGAGAGGGAAAAGAGAAGGGAGCAAAGGTGTTATCTATCTGCAATGTGGTGGATTCAAGTATCGCCAGGGAGTCTCATGGAGTTATCTACACCCATGCCGGGCCTGAGATAGGAGTTGCCTCCACAAAGGCCTTTACCTGCCAACTCATAGCCCTTTATCTGTTGACGATATATCTCGGAAGGAGCCAGGGAAGGATTGGCGAAAGCAAGGCCAGAGAAATGGCTTCTGAACTGATAAAGCTGCCAAGGCATATAGAAGATGTACTGAAACTCAATAATGAGATTGAAGGTCTTGCAAAAAAATATATGCATGCAAGGGACTTCCTCTACCTTGGAAGGGGTATCAACTACCCGATTGCCCTTGAAGGGGCCTTGAAGCTCAAGGAGATATCATATATCCATGCCGAGGGTTATCCCTCTGGAGAGATGAAGCACGGCCCCATTGCATTGATAGACGAGGAGATGCCTGTCGTTGTCCTTGTCCCTGAGGGGAAAAACTATGAAAAGGTATTGAGCAATCTGGAAGAGGTAAAGGCAAGAGGTGGAAGGATCGTTGCTGTAGGAACATCTGGAGATAAGGAGATGGCAGTCAAGGCAGAGAAGGTGATATATATTCCCGAAACCTCTGAGGCCCTGACCCCCGTCCTCTTATCTGTCCCCTTGCAACTCCTTGCCTACCATATTGCAGTTCATAAGGGGACAGACGTGGATATGCCGAGGAACCTGGCAAAGAGTGTGACTGTGGAGTAAAGAAAAAGGGCGGCCATAGGGCCGCCCTTCGATGTTCTGCTTTACTCTGAAACTACTTTTTCTTTCCGGCGCCTGCCGCCTTCTTGGAAGCCTTCAGAGGGTTCTTCATCTTTACCTCTTCAACCTTTCCTTCGATCTTTACATGGGTTCCGAAGTTGCAGGAGCTCTTCTCCCATTTAACCCTTGGGTCGGCATAGGTTGAGCAGTATCTGCCGCTTGTCAAGGTCAGGATCCTGTTGCACCCTTCGCAGCTTTCAACTACCGGATAACAGGTCCTCCCTATATATGTGCAGCCGCTGGTGGCCCAGAAGGTGCATTCCTTACCTGCTTTTACTGTCTGGCATTGCATTGTATTACCTCCCTGAAAAATATCCAGGTATTATATTAGTAGAACACTGCTCTTGTCAATAAAAAGTTGGCATTGCGAAAGACAGCGCCGTTTTTTTATTTATACTGTTAAAGACCTGACAGTTCTAACGCAACAACATCCTCTTTTAAGACCGGCTCTTTTGAATCAACCGGGGTACTGAGCTGGCCATAAAGCCTCTCATAGACATCATAACTCCTCAACACCTTTTTTACATAGTTTCTGGTCTCAGGATATGGGATCTTTTCTATAAACTCGTCCATTTCCTCTGTCCCGTACCTGGAAACCCAGCTTGATACCGCATTTGGTCCGGCATTGTAGGATGCTATGGCAAGCGGAATTTTCCCCCTGGAGCCCTCCACAAGCTTCTTGAGGTAACTGCTTCCAAGGGATATATTAACCTCCGACCTGTAAAGGGAGGGGGCGCTGTAATCTTTGAAACCGGTTTCTCTTGATATATTGTTTCCGGTTGACGGCATCAGCTGCATAAGACCGACAGCGCCTGCCCTCGACACGACATCAGTCCTGTAGGAGCTTTCCTCCTTTATGATCGCATGAATGAGGAATGGATTCAGGGAATTTTTATCGGCATTAATCCTCACATCCTCACTGAACCCGGCTGGGAAGGCAAAGGTCCATATCTCTTTGTCAGGCTGGCATGCATCATCTGTCAAAAACTCCTGGAAGCGATTTACTACGAGTCTCTGAGCCTTATTGTAGGCCCCGATCCTTGTCATTAATCTTGCAATCTCCAGAAGGGTTACTTTATCTGTACATCTTGCCTCGGCCATAGATAGCTCTACAGAGGCATCTTCTCTAAATCCAAGGCCCATTAGCGCCTTACCTTTATTCAGGTGAAGCGAAACGTATCTATCAGGTATCGTATGCTCATCGTGCGGTTCATAAGAGAGAGATTTGACCTTTCTGACAGGTGTTTCAGAGGCATCAATAGAAATCCTTCCCCTTGAGATTGCAGCGTAATAGGATAAGGGGAACCTGTTGATTACATCGGTATAATGAACGGCAGCTTTATCAAGCATGTCCAGCCTTTCTGCTGCCCTTGCAGACCAGTAGGTAGCTGTGTCTGTAAACTCCGAGAAAGGGTATTCTGCCAGCAGTTTGTTGAAGATGAGATAAGCCCCTCTGTAATCCTTTTCAAGGTAACTTAGCCACCCTTCCTTCCAGAGGGCATCATCGGCAAGAGCGCTGTCAGGAAGCTCAATGTAAAGATTGTGATAAAGGTTTCTTGCCTTTACAGTATCACCATCCCCTTCAGACATGTCGGCCAGACGGTACATGCCCCTGGCAGCAAACTCCCCACCTGGAAAGTCCTTAGTTAATTTATCAAAGGCTGCGGCAGCCTCAGCCCTCTGTCCCGACCGCTGGAATGCCCTGGCGCTTATAAAAGATGCCTCTGCAAGCATCTTTGGCTTCGATGCTGTAGTAGAGAGTTTTTTGAGAACAGCCAAAGCCTTATTATCCTCCCTGACCTGAAAGTAGGCATCTCCAAGTTTGAGCATAGATTCTGCAAACCATTCAGGTTTAGTCGCATCATCCTTCTCCTCAACCTCTTTCAGAATAGTTGTCAGCTCATTTATCCCCTCCCTGAAACTGCTATTAGAAAACAGGTTGCAGACCCTGCTGTAACGTTCATCAACTGAAGGCATTGATAAAGGTGTAGAAACACCAGTAGCGAACTCACTTGAGACTATCTGCCTCATCCGCTCCGATGCTGTTCTGGATTCAGGAGATGTCGGATGGTTGACCCATATTGCTTTATACTGATTGTAAGCCTCCTTTGAATCCCCGACCTTCTCATAAACCTCGGCTATCCTTACCCTGGCCAGTGGAATCAGCGAAGACCCGGGGTATTCCTTTATGAACCGATCAAGGGACAAGCGTGATTCAATATAACGGCCAAGGTGGAATAAGGCCACAGAGGCATTGAAATCAGCATCTTCTCCCCATCTGCTGTCCGTGAATCTTGATTTTATGGTCAAAAATGTGTCTAAGGCGGCCTGATAATTCCCAGAGCTCAGATATGTCTCGCCCAGGTAAAAGACGGCATAGTCGGCAATAGGTTCGTATTTTGAAGACCTTTGAAGCCAGCCGGCAGCATCATCAAGATTCCCAAGTGCCTTATATGCAATACCAATAAGGTAAGAGGCTTCAAGGGTAGTCTTGTTTTCCTCTGTTTCAGCAGATATTATCTTCAACTCATCAATGGCCTTATTGTAATCAGCCTGTTGAAACATTTTTAGTGGGTAGCTCAGCCTGTCTTCCTGTTTCTCTTCGCCGGCAAGAGTAAGCGATGGACTTAATATGATAGTGAGAAGGTAAAAGATGAAGAGGATGGTTTGTTTCACGGCAAGACCCATTTGAATAACGGTAGATAACAATCGTTATAAGTCTCTACGGTTACGGTTACCGGCCTGGTGAACGGAATATCTACCAATCAAATATACATTGTATCTGTGAAATGATTTTATCGAAAAAATTTTATTGAACAATTTTAATCCTATTATATGATGTTTACAAGACAAAACTTCAGCCTTTATATGGAACTCGGAATCAACGTTACCATTTTTTTTGCTTGACATAGGTGAATAAATAATAAATAATCTATGCCACAACTGAATAAGTCTTGTTCTTATCAAGAGTGGCGGAGGGAATGGCCCTGTGAAACCACAGCAACCGGCATCTATAATGATGCGTCAGGTGCTAACTCCAGCGAGGCGAATCGCCTTGAAAGATAAGTAGCGGTAAAGTAAACCTCTTCTTATCTATAAAAAGAAGGGGTTTTTTTATTTTGGAGAGGGGACTGTCCCTATTTACGGACATTGCTTCGCTCCGTCGTAGAATAGGGGCTGTCCCCGGAATATAAGAAGATCGGGTGGAGGAATCATGAAATTGACAATAAACGGAAAAGATGAGGAAATAAGCGGTTTAGAGTCTATTACAGTGATAGACCTTCTGACCAGGAGGGAGATTAACCCTGAGATGGTCTCTGTTGAGATAAATGACAGTATATTGAAGAAGGATGAGTTTACCACTAGCCTCCTTAAGGAGGGGGATAGAGTGGAGTTCCTTTATTTTATGGGTGGCGGAATCTAAGAAGGTTCAAGGCTAAAGGCTCAGGGTTAAAGGTTAACCCTTTCACCTTTCACCTTTCACCTTTCACCTTTTATGCCAATGCTTGCAAACAACATAACTGAGCTTATCGGCGATACACCGATGGTGAAGCTGAGCTATATAGTTGAAGATGGCTGGGCTGATGTATATGCCAAGCTCGAATCGTTTAATCCTGGAGGGAGTGTTAAGGACAGGATAGCGCTTTCCATGATAGAGGCTGCGGAGAGGGAAGGGTCTCTAAAGCCGGGCGGGGTAATCGTAGAACCGACCAGCGGGAATACAGGGATAGGTCTGGCCCTGGTCTGCGCTGTAAAGAAATACAGGTTGATACTTACAATGCCTGAAAGCATGTCTGTGGAGAGAAGATCTCTTTTGGCCGCATACGGCGCGGAACTTGTCCTGACCCCTGCCCAGGAAGGGATGGATGGGGCCATACTAAAAGCAGAAGAATTGAAGGACCAGAATCCTGAATACTTCATGCCCCAGCAGTTCAATAACCCTGCAAACCCTGATGCACACAGGAGGACCACCGCCCTTGAAATAATTGAGGCTATGGTCGGCAAGACCATAGATGCATTTGTCGCAGCTGTTGGCACAGGCGGAACCATCACAGGCCCCAGCGGAGCTTTGAGAGAGCGGGTTCCAGGGATAAAGGTTATAGCAGTTGAACCAAAGAGCTCCGCTGTGCTTTCCGGCGGGAAACCCGGGCCCCATAAGATTCAGGGGATAGGGGCAGGTTTTATACCAGGGGTGCTGGACATAAAGGTCTTTGACGAGGTGATCCAGGTGTCTGATGATGACGCCTATAATACCTCAAAAAGACTGGCCAGAGAGGAAGGGCTGCTTTGCGGCATCTCCTCTGGAGCAGCCGCATTCGCAGCCTTGCAGGTGGCATCCCGTCTTGGGAAGGGAAAGAACGTGGTTGTTATCCTTCCTGATACAGGGGAGAGGTATTTCAGCATGGATAAGTATTTTTGCAGATAGAGTCAGCTTCAGAAAAAATAGCCACAAAGACACGAAGGCACTAAGGAAACTGGGGTCCTAAAATCTTTGTGTCTTAGTGCCTTGGTGGCAAAGAAAGGTTTAAAAGATGAATTTTACAGAAGAACAGATCAACAGATACAGCCGTCACATCATCCTGCCGGAGGTTGGAGGGAAGGGGCAACAAAAAATCAGCAACGGTAAAGTCCTGATTATCGGCGCTGGCGGTCTTGGCGCTCCTGCGGCCCTTTACCTGGCCGCAGGAGGAGTGGGTACCATAGGGATTGCAGATGGGGACGAGGTTGATCTGACAAACCTTCAGAGACAGATAATCCATCATACCCCGGATGTAGGAAGGCCAAAGGTGATCTCCGCCAGGGAGAAGATACAGCAGATAAACCCTGATGTGAATGTCATTACATACCAGACAAGGGTTGACTCCCGGAATATACTGGAGATTATGAAGGATTACGACGTGGTCATGGACGGGACCGACAACTTTGCAGCCAAGTTCCTTATCAACGATGCGGCTGTGATGGCAGGGAAACCCCTTATACATGGGGGGATACTCAGGTTTGTCGGGCAGATATTCACAATAGTTCCGGGGGAGACGGCATGTTACAGGTGCGTATTCCTCAGCCCTCCACCGCCAAACGCAGTTCCAACATGCAAAGAGGCCGGTGTTCTTGGCGCTATTGCGGGCCAGATAGGAGTTCTCCAGGCCATAGAAGCGCTGAAGCTGATAATCGGGATAGGGAAGCCTCTCAAGAACAGGCTCCTCACATACGATGCCCTGAAGTTGAAATGGAGAGAGATCGGGTTGAAGAAGAACCCTGACTGCCCGCTCTGCGGCGAAAACCCTAAGATCAGGAGTTTGATAGACTATGAACAGACGGTATGTGAACTGAAATAAAGGGATGAAGGCGGAAGGATGAAGGATGAATATAGTCTTTATTTTTTTCATCCCTCATCCCTCATCCCTCATCCTTCATTTATAAGGAGGTCAAATAATGAGTTTTGTAAAAGGTCTTAGATGCAGAGAATGCCATAAGGAGTATCCAATAGAGCCGTTGCACGTTTGCGAGTTCTGTTTCGGTCCCCTTGAGGTGGTCTATAATTATGATGAAATAAAGAAGGTCTTGACCAGGGACGCCATATCAAAGAGGGCCCCCAATATGTGGAGGTATAAGGAGCTTTTGCCCCTGGACGGAGAGCCTACTGTAGGAGCGCAGGTCGGTTTCACCCCTCTGGTGAAGGCGGACAACCTTGCTGAGGCCCTTGGCGTAAAGGAACTTTATGTAAAGAACGATGCAGTATGTTACCCCACCCTCTCGTTTAAAGACAGGGTGGTCTCTGTCGCTATATCCAAGGCCAGGGAGTTTGGTTTCAAGGTCACCGGATGCGCATCTACAGGAAACCTTGCCAACTCAGTAGCCGCTAATGCCACTGCTGCCAATATGGAGAACTTCATATTCATCCCTAACGACCTGGAGCAGGGAAAGGTGCTTGGGACATTGATCTACAAGACAAACCTTGTAGCTATAAAGGGGACCTATGATGATGTAAACAGGCTTTGCGCCGAGATAGCCGGGAAATACGGCTGGGCCTTTGTCAATGTAAATATCAGGCCTTTCTACGCAGAGGGGTGTAAGACGTATGCTTATGAGGTATTTGAACAGCTTGGATGGAAGGCCCCGAAACATATAGTAGTCCCGATGGCCGGCGGCTCTCTTCTGAACAAGATATGGAAGTCTGGCCAGGAGTTTCAGAAGCTTGGCCTGATTGATAATGCCGATATGAAGCTCTATGGAGCCCAGGCAACCGGATGCTCGCCAATAACTACGGCGGTAAAGACCGGTCATGACCTGATAAAGCCTGTAAAACCAAACACCATTGCAAAGTCGCTGGCCATAGGAAACCCTGCGGACGGCTTTTATGCCGCAAAGGCAATGAGGGAGAGCGGCGGATGGGGCGAGGACGTCTCCGATGAGGAGGTAGTGGAGGGAATAAAGCTACTGGCAAGGACTGAGGGGATATTCACGGAAACTGCAGGCGGTGTTACTGTCGGGGTGACAAAGAAACTGTTAGAGCAGGGGAGGATACCGAAGAACGAATCTATTGTCATCTGCATCACAGGCAACGGCTTGAAGACCCTGGAGGCAGTTGTCGGAAAGATCGGCGCCCCTGAGGTAATAAATGCCAAATTGAGCGAGTTTGATGAACTTTATAAAACTAAAATTAAGAGATAATCTAAAATAACCGCGAAGACGCAAAGAACGCAAAGTTAATGCCTTAATAATTAAAAGCCTTTCTTTGCGACCTCTGCGCCTTTGCGGTGAAAATATAAAAGGGGGTTATTGATGCTTGACCATTATATAGAGGATGAAAAAGACAAGGTTGAGGTAACTGTCCCTGTAATAGGGAAGTCGGCTGGAGTCCTGAGTTTTAACGATCTCAAGACAGGGGGGTACATTAAGCAGAGACAGAAGGACAAGTTTACTGTCAGGTGCATGGTCCCTGGAGGAAGACTTCCGATAAAGAAGATGAAGAAGATCGCAGAGGTGGCCGAGAAGTATGGGGCTGATTATGTCCATATCAGTATCAGGCAGTCTGTTGAGATACCTTATGTGGATTACCATAATTTTGACAAGGTGGCGGCGGAGTTGTCCGAGGCCGACCAGAAGGTTGCATCCTGCGGGCCGAGAGTAAGGGTCCCTACTGCGTGCAGCGGATGTGAATACAACCCGAACGGCCTGTCCGATACACAGGGATTGACAAAGCTTGTAAATGATAAATTCTTTGGAGCGGAGTGCAACCATAAGTTTAAGACATCCTTTTCAGGTTGCCCGATAGACTGCGCAAGGACATCTGAGATGGATCTGGCCTTTCAGGGGGCGGTATTCCCTGAATGGGAGGAGGAGAAGTGCACAGGTTGCAGGATATGCGCCTCTGCGTGCCAGGAGGACGCCATACATGACCACCCTGAAACAGGCGAGCCTATCTTCTACCAGGACAAGTGCCTGTACTGCGCGGACTGCATAAGGGCCTGCCCGACAGAGGCATGGGTTTCCGGCAAGACAGGACACATTGTAAGGATAGGCGGGAAGCATGGAAGGCATCCGTTTAAAGGCTCAGTAGTAGCCAAGTTTGTGAGCGATCAGGACGTGCCTGCTATAATCGAGAAGACTGTTGAATGGTACAACAAGCATGGCGTAGGGAAGGGGAGGATCCGCATAGGAACACTTCTTAGAGAAGAAGGGATGATGCAGAGTTATATGGAGCAGATGAAAGATGTCTTCAAGGACAAGGCGGTAAAGGACCCGAAACCGCCGTTGGAGATTAACATCCAGGAATAAAAATAAGGCTGAGGGATGAATAATCAGGGGACTGTCCCAGAATTACGGGCCGAAGGCCGTAGATTCGGGACTGTCCCCTCCATATCGGAGGAAAGATGTCAGACATAAAGGTAGATGCAGTATTAGATATAACCAACGAGGTCTGTCCAATGACCTTTGTTAAGACCAAGCTCAAGCTGGAGACAATGGAGCCTGGTCAGCATCTTGAAGTGGTCCTCTGTGACGGGGAGCCGCTAAGAAATGTCCCTCGTTCATTAAAAGAAGAAGGGCACAAGATCGTGGGGACAAAGAAGGAAGGGAACAGGTTTCATCTTATAGTTGAAAAAGGAATGTAGGGGACTGTCCCAGATTTACCGGCGGCGCAAAGCGACACGGTAGAATCGGGACTGTCCCCGGAAAACTATTTTAAAAGGAGAAACACAATGACAGTCAAAGTAAGAATCCCGACACCTTTGAGGAAGCTCACAAACGGACAGGAAGAGGTAAGCGCTGAGGGACAGACTATTGGAGAGTTGATTGACGCCCTGGAAAAGGCGTCCCCTGGGATGAAGGAGAGGCTCTGCGATGAGACAGGGAAGGTAAGGAGGTTTATAAACCTATATCTAAACGACGAGGACATCCGCTTTCTTCAAGGCCTTGAGACAGGGCTTAAGGACGGGGATGAGGTCTCAATAATCCCTGCCATTGCTGGCGGAGCTCCGATCAAAAAAAAAATATACATGAACTTTCCGCAGAAGCTGATTAAAGAACCGATCATCTATCAGATCGGCCACAAGTTCAATGTAATTACCAATATCCGTGGAGCGAGTATCAATGATGAGATAGGGATTGTGGCGCTGGAGCTGGAAGGGGAGCGTGAAGAGATAGAAAAGAGCATTGCATATATGAGGGAGAAGGGCGTAACAGTTGACCCTATCGAACTGGATGTTGTGGAATAAACTGGTGAAAAGGCCATACAGCCTCTTAACCTCTTGACCTCTAACCAGCTCTGTGGTTGATTTAGGAGTAATAATGAATTTCACTGAAGAACAGATTATGCGTTACAGCCGCCACATCATCCTGAAGGAGGTAGGCGGAAAGGGGCAGGACAAGATCTGCAAGGCAAAGGTTTTCATCATGGGGGCCGGCGGGCTGGGAAGCCCTGCCGCCCTCTATCTCGCTGCTGCCGGGGTCGGAACCATCGGGATAGCAGATGACGATGTGGTGGACCTTTCCAACCTTCAGAGGCAGGTCTTGCATGCAACAAGCGATGTTGGTAAGGCCAAGGTCTTTTCAGCCGAGGAAACACTAAGCGCCATAAATCCCAATGTCAAGCTCATAGCGTATAAGGAAAGGGTAACCTCGGAGAATGTAAGGGAGATAATCAGGGATTATGACATCATCCTTGACGGGAGCGATAACTTCCCTACCAGGTATCTGATTAACGACGCCTGTTTCTTTGCCAAAAAGACCCTGATATCCGGTAGCATCCTGCGATTCGACGGCCAGGTTACTGTATTTAAGCCACATTCCGGAGGCCCGTGCTATCGCTGCCTCTATCCTGAGATACCTCCTGCCGGTTTTGTCCCATCATGTTCAGAAGCCGGCATACTTGGCCCTGTGGCAGGCGCCATAGGCGTATTGCAGGCTACAGAGGCTTTGAAGGAGATACTTGGGATAGGAGACCAGTTAATAGGAAGGCTTTCCGTCTTTGATGCCCTGAATTCAACTTTCAGAGAGGTAAAGATCAGGAAAGACCCTGACTGTGAATTGTGCGGGGATAAAGCGACCATACATCATTTGGTAGATTACGAACAAGCCCCTTGTGCGATAAGAATATAATAAACCGCAAAGACGCAAAGAGCGCAAAGTTTAAGTTCAAAAAAGCAAATTTAAAATGCAAAAAGAAGTTAAATTTATGATTAAAAAATCATGATGTTTGACCTTTATTTTTTTGCATTTCTTTGCGTCCTTTGCGCCTTTGCGGTAAATGCCGTTGGTATAAATGAAAAATCCGGGATATCTAAAATTAGAACTCTCCTCAAAAGGAATAAGGCTTTCGAAAGAGCTCACAGAGGGTAAAGACCTAAGGGCAGCTTTTCTGGCCCGCGCCGGGATAGGCGGCGGTATAGATATAATCCTCCCTGACGATGTCTGGGTGAATGCCCCGGTACGGGAGGCATTTACGAAAGAGTCTCCTTACCTGCTTTTAAAAGATAACGGTAACTTTTATATTGAAAAGGGCGGCGAACGAGTTGAGGTCGGTATAATCCCTCCGCCTGCCTTTTATGAGAAGAAGACATCTGAAGGTACGCCCTTCGCCCAGGTCGGCACAGTCCACGGCGGATACCTTACCATCACTCCTATCGCCTCATGCGATTTTTTCCCAAGTTATGAAAACTGCAAGTTTTGCTCAGCCAACTCTGTCATGGGGCCGGTTGGCAAGAAGGCGCTTAGCGTGAGAGAGGTAGTTGAGATTGTCAACGAGGCCTTTGAAGAAGGGATTGCAGAGTTTGTCCAGATATCCCTCGGCTACCTGGAAGGGGACGGACACGGAATAGCATCCCTTGAACCTTATATAACAGCGATAAAGAAGAACTTTGATACCCTCCTGGCAGTAGAGGCCCACCCACCCGATAAAGATGCATGGATAGACAGGACTTATGCCATGGGTGTGGACTCTATAGCGTATCATCTGGATATTTACGATCCAGAAAGATTTGCAAATATATGCCCAGGAAAGGCAAGACATATCGGAAGAGACAGGTATCTGGATGCCCTTCAGTATGCGGCGTCCATATTCCCGAGCGGAACCGTGACCTCAAACCTGATAGTAGGACTTGAGCCGGTCGAAAGCACCATTGAGGGGATAGACCATCTGGCCAGAATGGGGGTTGTGCCGCTCCTGCCTATATTTAAGCCTCTTGAGGGTTCCGATTACGGCGGCCATAAGATACCTGATACAGAGGAGATTGCTCCTCTGCTTGCGCATCTATATAACGCAGTGAAGAGCAATAAGATCAATATGAACTGGTCAAAGCATGTCAGCATATTTATTACACCCATAGAAGGCCGCTACTTCACTGGTGATCAGGCAAAGCTTGAGGTGACCCTCTACAACCTCTATAAATCAAAGATTGGAGGGTTGGCGACGAGGGAGATCGCCAAATTGCGCAGAAGACTTAAGGTAAGGGAGGTCGACGACTCCTTCGAGTCTTCGGAGCTCTGACATGGCGGTAGCGATAGACAAAAGGCCCTTATGGGTCATCCTTTTAAGCAAGAGTTACAGACCTTTCTTCTTCCTGCTTATTGCCCTTGCCTTCTGGGGGATATTAAGCCTTCCAACACCAGCTGGGTTGAGCCAGGAAGGGCATAAGGCAATAGCAGTCTTTTTTGTCTGCGTGACCCTCTGGGTTACATCCCTGATCCCCCTTTCCATTACCAGCCTTCTGGCAATTATCCTCATCCCGCTTCTTGGAATCATGGAAAGCAAAAAGGCCTACTCCCTTTTTGGGAATGAGGCGGTCTTTTTTATCCTTGGCGCCTTCATCCTGGCCGCAGCTCTGATGAAGTCAGGCCTGAGCACAAGGTTTGCCCTGGCTGTTCTGAGCAGGTTTGGCGGGACTCCAAAGAGGCTTCTTACCGCAGTTTATCTCTTTCCTGCCTTCCTTTCATTCTGGATGTCGGAACATGCGGTTGCAGCTATGATGTTCCCGATAGTGGTAGAGATAACAAAGGTGCTTGAACTCAGGCCTCTCAGGAGCGATTACGGAAAGGCCCTGTTTGTTGCCATGGCCTGGGGATGCATAATCGGGGGTGTCGCCACATTCCTGGGCGGAGCCAGGAATCCGCTGGCAGTTGGGATGCTCCTTGAGACAACAGGACAGTCTATCGGGTTCTTTGAGTGGATGCTGGCCGTTGTCCCTGCGGTAATTATCATGCTTGCCGTTGGCTACTTTATGCTGTTCCGGTTCTTCAAGATAGACCTTAAGAATGTGAGCCAGGTGGAAGAGGCCCTTGTCCACAGGAAGATAGAGATGGGAAAGGTAACATGGGAAGAGCGTCTTATCGGATTGGTAATGCTCCTGACCATCCTGACATGGGTGTTTTTCGGAAAGAAGCTTGGCCTTGCCAACATAGCCCTGGCCTCTGTTGTCGTCCTCTTTGTCCTGGACCTGATAAAATGGAAAGACGTTGAGGAATACGTCAACTGGGGGGTAATCCTCATGTATGGAGGAGCCATCACCCTCGGTTATGCCCTTGATAAAAGCGGCGCTGCCGCATGGACTGCGAATATGACCATTATGAAATGGGCGTCATCTCCTATTGTGGTTATTGCGCTGTTTTCCCTGTTGTCCATAGCCCTCACCGAGGTTATGAGCAACGCGGCAGTGATAGCCATCCTTATGCCTGTGGCGCTGTCTATTGCAAAACAGCTTGGTATAGACCCGAAGGTCATGACATTTGCCATTGCAGTCCCTTCAGGACTGGCATTTATGCTTCCAATGGGTACGCCGGCCTGCGCAATCGCATATTCATCCGGTTTTCTCAAGATAAAGGACATGGTTGTCCCTGGTTTGATATTGGGGATTATGGCCTGGCTCGTTTTTATACTGGTTGGGGTATTTTACTGGCCGATGCTGGGATTGAAAATATAATGTAGGATAGGCTGCGCCCACCATGTTATAATATACAAAAGCCTTCGGTCACAAGGGAGGATGAAAATCCCCCTTGATCCCCCTTTTCCAAAGGGGGAAAGTTTAAGTTCCCCTCTTTGGCAAAGAGGGGTTAGGGGAGATTTTCAGGTGAAAAACATACTTTTAGTTCTCACAACCACCTGCCAGGTTGACAGGGCCATAGAACTGGCCATAGAAAAGGCAAAAAATGAGAAGGCAAACCTTACAGCCCTTTTCATTATAGATTCTTCCGTATCTGAAAGCGTTGTCAGCAAGATGTCAGACCTGGGATTTCTGGGAGACAGGCCCAGCAGTGAGCTTACCCATGCCATCCTTAAGGAATACAGAGATCAGGGAAACAAGAAACTTGATGAAGTAAAGTGGCTTGCCGAGTGTCTTGGTATTTCCTGCCAGACATTTGTTGAGGAGGGTGATTACACTGAACTTGCCCTTAAAAAGATTGCCAGGTTCAATATAGATTACGCCGTAGTGACCCGGTGCAAAAGTTCCACCATCTCCTCCTTCCTTTTCGGTTCGGCCATGGACAGGCTTGTAAGCAAGGCTGGTTGCAAGATTGAAATAGTTGAAGAATAAAGGGTACAATAATTTAAATTACTACCTGAAAACTGCAAACCACAGGGCCACAGAGATAAATTTTGAGTATAAAAACCTTTTAAAACCCTTTTCTTCTCTGTGTTCTCATGCTTTAGATTTAAAAATTATTGAGCTTTTAAAAAGTCACCTTTTGAGTGCATGGAGAAGAGATTTAAAACAAGGGTTTGCCAGTGGTATTAAAGGGTTTTCTCCGTTGCTCTGTGGTTCGATTGCAGGATTTAGGATTTAATTTATCGGGAAGTATTTAAAGGTAAGGATGCTTTATAATATAACAATTTCAGGCAAATGGATGGATGGAAGCGAGTTCCTTTCAGTCTGTTCATCAGAGTTCTTAGATGCGCCTACCAGGATGTTGTTGCTGTCCGACGGTTCTCTTACGCTGCTGCTGAACGCCTCTCTATTGTCATCTGTCGGATTGCAGAGGCTGCGGCAAGAGGAGGTAAATCTTGATAGGGATATGGCGGAATATATAGAGGCAGAGGCTGGACAGACGGCGACAGATAGGGATGTCTGGCTCATGAATGGTGCGAAGCGGGTGGTATATGCAAACTCCATACTTCCCACATCCCTGATGAGGGATGATATATACAACGAGATAGCGAGGGGGAATACTCCTATAGGGACCCTTCTCAGCGAGCAGAGCATCCTTACGCGGCGGGACAGGCTTCAGATCGGCAGGATAATGTCGGTTGCGATATGCAGGGAACTTGGACTTCCTGATGCCACTCTTTTATGGGCCCGCCGTTACAGGCTGCATGCGGAGGTAGGGTTCAAAGGGGCACTTATCGAGGTCTTTTCTCCAAAAATATTCGAGGGCACTCATGGAAAGGGAAAAGATCAGGGCCTTACTTGATCTGATAAGGTTTGGCAGGCCTGTCGGAACATATCTGGTGTTATTCCCGACCCTATCGTCACTTTTTTTGGCAGGCAACGGCAGGCCGCCGTTAATGCTGATAGCTATCTTTTCTCTCGGCTCCTTCATAATGCGTAGCGCAGGGTGCGCCATCAATGACTTTGCAGACAGGGAGATTGATGGCAGGGTGGAGAGGACAAAGGGGCGTCCGCTGGCCTCCGGGAGCCTTACTGTAAAAGAGGCCCTGTACACCTTTATCCTGCTTTTCACAGTTGCCTTCATCCTTGCCCTGAGGCTAAACCGCCTTGCTTTTTATCTATGCTTCGCCGGGCTCTTCCTTGCCACATCATATCCCTTCATGAAGCGCTTTATTCAAATCCCGCAGGCCTTTATGGTGATCGCCTTCGGGTGGGGCGCAATCATTGCATGGGCCGCTGTCAGGGACAGGGTAGACATGCCGGCTGTCCTGATCTTCCTTGCTACAGCGCTTTGGGCAACTGGGTATGACACGATATATGCACTCCAGGATATGGCAGACGACAGGCAGATTGGTGTAAGATCGTCGGCCATATTCTTTGGGAAACATGCTGTTACGGTTGTCTCTTCCCTTTATGCAGGTACTATGGCGCTGCTTCTTCTCCTTGGCGTCATATCCGAGCTCGGCGCTCTTTACTATACTTCCCTCGCTGCAATAGCCGCCATCTTCGTGTATCAGGTGATGAGCGTCAATGCCTCCCCTGACAGAGAAACAGTATTCAGAGCGTTCAAGAGCAATGTCAGGATAGGGGCGATACTACTGGCAGGGATAGTGTTCGATTTTATCCTGAAAGGGTAGGGCGATATTATAGCGGCCCTTGATTTGAGTTGAGGAACCAGCGGTCAAGGACAATGTGTCTGGAAAACCATTTCGTGGCCATGCTGTGTGAAAAGGGTTGCGTCGCCTTTTTACCCTTTTTCCCGGTAGGTTTCTCGCCCTCTAATGCGGCTTGCGGCACTTTGCAAGGCGCATTAGAGTAAAGCGTCAATGTGGAGCGGCTTGTTAGGCGGTGCTATGATTTTTACGGTAAATACCTGTCTATATCGAGAGAGCCGTGAAAGACTCCAAGGATGTCTATTCGGTCCGACCCTCGAATGAGATAAGTAATGCGGTAGTGTCCATATAGTAAGATGCGGATGTCACCTTCCGGCTCGGACCTATATTTGTGGCCGATCTCTGGGAAATTAGAAAGTATCTGTGCTCTCTCATAGATACCTTCTACGACCGTGAATGCAGCCGTTGGATTGTCGGCGGCTATATAATCATGAATATCCTTAAGCCACCGCTCTGCTTCGTCAGTCCAGATTATTTTTGCCATGTCCGGATCCGATGCCGCATATCCTCATTAGAAATTACTCGGCCACTGCGCGAATCATCCAAGCCGCGTTCAACCATGTGCTCGAAGGCGAGTTCACGAATAATTTCTTCATATGAAGCATCGTCCGGTTGTTCTTGAATTACTTCCGACATTCGTGTTTTTACTGTTACTGATAACATTGTAGACCTCCTATACTTAGGAAGATTACCAAAAGAGAATGAGAAAATCAATTATGGAGATTGATGGTGTTTCGCAAAAAACTGATTTTTCAAGACCCGGCCCCCAAATTTTTCTGGCCCCCAAATTTTTCTTCAGAGCGTTCAAGAGCAATGTCAGGATAGGGCGATACTACTGGCAGGGATAGTGTTCGATTTTATCCTGAAAGGGTAGGGCGATATTATAGCGGCCCTTGATTTGAGTTGAGGAACCAGCGGTCAAGGACAATGTGTCTGGAAAACCATTTCGTGGCCATAAGCCTGTGTGAAATCGTTTTTTTTAGGGCTTCTGGGAAGAGAGCTAAGGAATTGCCGGGATTAAATCTGCCTAAGCGTTTTTCCAGGAGCTCCGGATAAAGCTGGAGTCGTTCTTTTTTATAGTTTCCAACTGCGGCAATAATCACGTCTGCAGCTATTAAGCCTGATTCAATAGCCGGTCTTATTCCCTCCCCGCTTTTTGGATGCGCCAGGCCGGCTGCATCGCCTACCAGCATAACCCCGTCTTCAACTATATTACGTGAGGTCGGCGGATACAGCATATAGGCATGCCCTTTAAAGTCAGGAGGTATATTCGAGACCTTGCCTTGCTTAATCAATAAACGACTGAAAGATTCGACGTGATCTGATATTCCCACTTTATCTTCACGTCCAAGGCCTATATTCAAAAAGCTACCCTTCCTGAAACACCATCCATAACCTTTCAGGTCGTCACAAAAGAAAAGTTCCGGTATATCAGGCCTTATGCCGCACTCTCTCTCCTGTTTATGATCCATTTCAAACTCGATCTCCTTTGCTACGACAACTCGTCCGTTTTTGACGTTACCTGAATTTATCAATCTCGACACAGGACAGAAATGTCCGCCTGCGCCGATGATAAGAGGAGTTATGATAATATTGTTAAGAATCCAGTGATTATCGTGACGGCTGATTGTCTTAAGGGATTCACCAAGTTGAAGCCTTGCTCCGGAGCGATGTAGAAGATAATGGTCGAATTCGGACCTGCGAATGCCATAGCTGACCGTTTCTCCATATTCGTTTAGTATCCCTGTTCCCCCCACCATGCCGGTCCGAAAACCGGTAATATGCTGTAATACCCTTTTCTTACTGTACTCATCAGGATCTATTTGCAGGGTCTTAAAAACCGGAGGAGTGACCCATCCGGCGCAGACCTTGTCTCTGGGAAAGTCGCTTTTATCGATAATAAGGACATCCAGGCCGGAACCTCGGAGCTTCCAGGCCAATGATGAACCTGCAGGCCCCCCTCCGACTATCAGTACGTCGCATGATTCCATATCGCTCCATTGCTCTAAACAAAAAACTAAGGACTTTATTGTCCACAGATTTCACAGATTCCGCAGATTAAAGCTTTAGGCCTCAAAAAATCTGTGCAATCTGTGTCATCTGTGGATAGTCATTGGATTTTAGAATATTCGGAACTATGCATACTGGTGCCATCTCGTCCAGGGAAAATCACTCTTCTCCGGGTGAGCAAAAAGGACCTGAAAGAGTTGCAGGGTGCCGGCAGTAAAACCTGCTATAGACCCGGCAAGATAAAGCCGCCATGCCCTGGTGAACCGTTGATCATACAGTTTGTCAACCTGGCAACTGGCCTCTTCAAACCTCTCCAGCCAGTGCTTCAGAGTTTTTGCATAGTGTAAGCGGAGGTTTTCCACATCGGTGACAGAAAACCCCCACGGCTCAAAGATCTCCATCATCTCCCTCAGGGTTGGCGGATAGGCGCCGGGAAATATCCTTTTTTCTATCCATGGGTCCATCGGCTCCGCCTTACTCCTTCCGATAGAATGAATCAAGCCGCGCCCGTTTTTCTTCAGCCAGCATTTTATGACCCTCCCAAGTTCCCGGTAATTGCTTGTGCCAACATGTTCCAGCATCCCCACTGATACAAAGGCATCAAATCTCTCTGATATGTTCCTGTAATCATCTTCAATATACTCGACTCTCTCACTGAGCCCTAATGCCTGTGCTCGTTCCCTTGCAAAAAGAATCTGCTGGCGGGAGATATTAAAGGCCTTAACCTTGACGCCGTAGCGCTTTGCCATATGGAGTGAAAGCCCACCCCAGCCGCAGCCCGCCTCTACCACAGTCTCTCCAGGCTTTAGCTGAAGCTTGCGGCTTACATGATCCATCTTTGCAACCTGGGCCTCTTCCAGAGTCATATTGGCTGAGGCAAAGTACGCGCATGTGTACTGCATGTTTTCATCGAGCCACAGCCTGTAAAAGGGATTCCCTATGTCGTAATGGTGGTGAATATTTTCCCTGGAGCCGGAAAGAGAGTTGACGCGTGGCCTGTTGATTATCCTGGATACCCTGCCCGTGATAGAGTCGTCCTGTGATGCTTGATATATGGCCCTGTAGACCGATTCCAATAACTCGACCAGATTCCCATCTATCTCTATCTTGCCTTCAGCGTAAGCATCTCCAAAATGCAGGTTTGGGTTGGCTAAGAGTTTTAACAGAGTTTTACGGTTGCGAATAATGATTCTGCCTACAGGCCTGTCGTGGCCGGAGGAGATTTCTTCGCCACTCCATAAAACAAATTTGATCGGAGGCCTTCCCATACGATCCAGCATCCTGAGAAGAAGCCATTTTTCAATACCGTAGGCCCTCTCCCTGGCAGTCAGTGTCCCCAACTCTTTGTTTATAAGGACGTTGTTCATCTCCTTCCTTCCTTCCTTGCTCCCAAAGAATAGTCCATGCCAATCAGTATAGTTATTTGTAAGTTTAAGCACATTTTTAAAATTGTCAAATAACTAATAGTAACTATTCAGGTTGTAGGGCGAATATGCCAGGAATTTAATCAAAACCCAATTTTCTCGAAAAGGCGCAAAGACGCAAAGAAAGGATGAATATAGAAAAAGCAGTTAACCATGGATATTACAGAGAAAAACAAGAACATGATATTGATATCCGCTACACCAATGTGGTGAAGACTTTTGTAAAAAGTATTGCTTGATTTTCTTAATTTGTGCCTCTGCTACTGCTCCATTGCTGTCTATGACGTTTGCTGTTATTGGATTGATGAGGGACGCTTCCCATATTCTTGACAGAAAACCCTTTACACCGCTATCTGCAAATCAATCCTGTCAAAACTTATAATGGCTAATGAGCATTTATTCAAAAATATCTGCGTGACTGCCTGTTCTTGCAAAGGTTATAGATTTGTCTTTTGTGTTTATTTTGTAGACTACCAGCCAGTCTGGTTCTATATGACAATCCTTATACCCTTCATAGTTGCCTGTCAGTTTGTGGTCTTTGTGGCGGGGTTCAAGAGGCTCGCCATTTATGAGTTTCCTAATAATACCCTTTAGTTTCCCCATGTCATGACTGCCTGATCGTTCAAGCCTTTTAACATCCTTATTGAATTGTCTGGTATATTTCGGCTGATACATTTTATCCTATATGCCTAACTTCTTAAACATATCATCAGCGTCCCTGCACTCTGTCAGGCGCTTCCCTTCCTCTGCATCTTTCATAGCATTTAGCGTTGTCTTGTTTGGTATCTTTACCTCAAAGGGCAAGCCTTTCTGCAGTCTTACCTGTGAAAGAAAAATATTGACAGCCTCTGTTATGGATATGCCTAACCTCTTTAACACCTTCTCCGTCTCTTTCTTTAATTCAGGCTCTACCCTTGCTATTACCGTTGCAGTCTTTGCCATAAAAAACACCTCCGATATATTATTGCAAAAAGTGTATCACATAGAGAATACAAAGGCAAAGAGATAATTGCCATGCCTTTACACCGCTATCTGCAAATCAATCCTGTCATAGCCAATAAATTGGTAGCGTTGTCAATAGGAGACCTGGCAACGTCCTCCCTTTTTTTAAAGTTCAAGCATCAAAACCGTTATAGTAATATGCAAGTCGTACCTTCGTGACATTTAGACCGCCGTCAACGCTCCACTTGCCGACATTGATCCTCATGTTCACTGTTTTGAAAACTCTCTCCACCCTGCTTGTCGTTTTTCCATGCAGCCTGTTGTTTATGGCGGTGAACATATCGCCTTTGGCATTTTCAAGATATTCCACCGTAGCCTTGTATTCTCTATCCCTGCAATACTCTATTACCTTCGTTAGACGCTCATTCTTGGATACAACCATCGCTTTTATTGTCTCTTCACAGTATACCAGGGGGCGTATGGCGCATATCTCCAAAACCTCGCTCATTACATAAAGCCATTCCTTGCTCTTCCGTTTAACCTTGTCTTTGTCCTTCCAGAGCGTATATTTCAGTTGATGAGGTATATGCCAAAGGCAGCGCTGAAACAAGACGGAAACCTTTCCCTTTAAACTGTCGAATATAGATGTGTCTCCGTCTGTAATCAGCAGAAACTTCCTGAAACTCTTAAAAACCTCCATGCTGCCCTTAAAAAGCCTTTGCCAGTTGCCATTGTAATTGCCTATGGCAACCCCGGCAACCCTTATCCCTCCACCCTTCTTGTACTGAACAAACACCTTTAGTTCCTTGCCGT